>CALVVP010000066.1 GCA_944363895.1 uncultured Bacilli bacterium
TTTTGAGTCGTGCGCGTCTACCAATTCCGCCACACAAGCAAGTAATAAGATTATATCATATAATCTTATTTTTTAAAATAGTTTTTAATTATCTTCACGATATTTTGAATTATATAAATCTTTAACTTCATCATCTTTAGTTATTTCAATATTCGGTAAATCGCTAATTGATTTTAAACCAAAATAATCTAAAAATAAAGAAGTTGTACCATATAATACAGGGCGTCCAGCACTTTCACTTCGACCAATCTCACAAATTAAATTTTTATAAACTAATTTACGAATTATATAAGAACTACTAACACCCCTTATTTCATCAACCATAAGTCTAGTAACTGGTTGATTATAAGCGATAATAGCTAAAGTTTCTAAAGCTGCTTCCGTTAAGACATCACTATCATTTAAATCGACTAATTTTTGAATATATTTTTTATTTTCTCTCTTAGTTACTAATTTTAAACGATTACCTAAAATAGTTAATTCAATACCATGTTCAGCGCTATCATATTTAAGATTTAATTGTTCAATAATTTTATTTAATGTATCATCATCAATTTCTAATATTTTTTTAATCTCTTCATAACTTAATCCTTCATCACCGACAACAAACAACAAACTTTCTAAAATCGAACTAAAATTCATGATTACACCTCACATAAAACAATATTGTCAAAATTATTTTCTTGAACAATTTTTAATTCATTATTTTTAGCTAAAACTAAAATCGATAAAAAAGTAACAATAATATAACTTTTAGTTTTAACATCAAATAAATCGGTAAAAATAACTTTTTTATTTTTTTTAAGTAAATCTTTTATTTCCTTACTTCTTTTCGTTATGGAATATTCCTTAGTTGCTATTTTAGTATTTAATGGTTTATTAGCTTCTTGGCGGTTTAAAAACTGTTCAAAAGCTTTGATTAAATCATTTAAACTAATATCATCAGACAAATTAGGATTAATTTCATAGTCACTAATATCACTAGATTTCTTAGTATAATACTGTTGCCGTTCTAATTCTAATTCATGAAATTTAGAAGTTATTTCTTTATAATTTTGGTATTCAATCAATCTTTGAATTAATTTTTCTTTGGGATCTTCTTCGTATTCATCTTCTAAAATTTCTGGTTTTGGCAACAACATCGCCGCTTTCATTTCAATCAACTCAGCAGCCATAACTAAATAAGCACTAGCAATATTTAAATTTAATTCTTCCATTTTTTTTATATAATCTAAATATTGATTTGTTATTTCTTCAATTTTAATATCATAAATATCGATATTAGATTGTTTAATCAAGTGAAGTAATAAATCTAGTGGACCAGAAAACTTATCAATTGTAAAACAATAATCCATTTTATTACCTCCCTTAACTCTTTCTAATTATAACAAAAAAAGATAAAAAAATCTATTCTTTATCTTTTAATAGTTATCATTTTTAAAAAATTATAAACTTTAATATAAATATTTTCCCAATTATTTTCCAATTGTTGATAAATTACATTTAAAGGATTAGCATTTTTAATTTGACCGAAACATTCTAAACATAAAAAATTTAATTTATCTAAATCATTTTGCATTAATTTTAATTCTTTATAAATAAATTTTTTAATTTTATTTTCATTTCTTGTCTGAAATTGTTCGATTATTTTATCAGATATTATTTGGTATTCGATTGTTTGCATCGATAAAGATTCACTATAGTTTAAAACTTCAATTTCTTCGGCAATTAAAAGTTTACTATATTCCTTAATCACACCATTTTTATCAAGTTTAAAAGCAACTACTTCTACTTTATCGGTAGCTAAAAAACTATAGTCCAAACAATAAGGACTTTTTTTACTAAAAACTTCTGTTTTGCGATAAATTTTAGCTAAAAAGGTATTATCGATGACAACATTTTTATTAATTAAATTATATAAATCTAAACTATCGATAACGATAAAAGGTATTTTTCTGATATGCGTTATTTTATCTTCTTTATTCCATTCAAAAACATCATAAACTAAATTATTATAATTTAAAAAAATATCGTATATGTAATTCATCTTTTTCCTCCTTAGGTATACTTAAAACAATTAAAATAATGCCAACAATAGCAATTAAGCATTCTGGTCGTCTAATTATAAAATTAACATATTCTAAAAAATTATACCCAATTGTCGTTAAATTAAGATAAATTATTATATAACTAAAACCAATCAAAGTTAAACCAAAACCAACGAGAAAGAAAAAGAACCTGGCCATTATCAATTCACCTATTTAAGTCTATGAAAAAAGTTCTAGCGAGTAGAACTATTCAAAACACTATATTTAAAATAATCTTTCTTTAATGTGTTGTCACTAGCGGTAAATTTATTTCCTAATATTCTATTTATTTCTTTAATATATTCTTCATCAACACTATCGTCTTTTAATTTATAATCATTTTTACTAGCAAAATATATTGCTTTATCAGTTACCCAACTACCAGTTGGAAATAAAGCGATTGTTTCTTCATCAGAAAATAAATCTTTTCCTATATAGTACCTTGGGTCATAATTTAAATCAAATAAATTAGCCAAAGTTGGTACAATATCGAAAGTACTAGCTGTTTTACTAATTACTTGTGGTTCGACAGTACTATTATAAATAATAAAAGGCATTAAATCTTCATTTAAATCTTCATAACGATCAACTGGTGAACGTTCAGCTAAATAATCAAAATCTAAATTATAAGGATGATGATCACCAAAAATTACAATAACTGTATCATCTAATTTCCCATCTTTTTCTAAACTATCAATTAAATACTCTAAGCTTTGATCAAACTCGATTGCTTTAGCTAAATAACGTTTCATAGAAATACCAGTATCTAAATCTTTGACTTGATCCCAATTTTTTCTAGTTGTAGCATCATCAAAATCATAAGAAAAATGCATTGAAACAGTTATAACGAAACTGAAAAACTTATCATTTTGTGTAAACATTGGATAAATTTTTTCCATCAGAGATAAGTCACTGGTCCAACCACCACTGGTACTAAAACCTAATGTATCAGCATTATAAAAAGTCGAACCCATATTTTTATGTAATTGTGTTCTTGGATAATAATTGTCATCCCAGCCATGATAAGATGTCGAAGTATATCCAGAATTATTAAATAAATTAAAAATACTTGAACTATAATTATTGTTAACATAAGTAAATGGCGTACAAACAGAATTACTAGGAATAATGGAAGTTAAAGCAATAAATTCGCTTTCTCCAGTTGTACAACTAAATTTAGGAGCATAATAATTGTCAAAATACCAACCATTTTGTGTTAAACGATATAAAGTCGGCGTTAGTTCTGGATCAATTGCCGCCAAATCTAATGCCTCAACCATAATCAAAACTAAATTTTTATCTTTAAAAATACCTGTATAATCATTTTTATCTGTAATTGACTGATTCATATAATATTGATGTAAGTTTTTAATTATTTCATCATCTTCATTTTCCATTAATTTTAACCAAGCTGTATCGTCAATATACCTTGTATAATCCGTCGGTTCAGAAGGAGTTTCCGGTTTTTCTTCAATATCGATAATATTGTGTATACTATCACCATTAATAAGATAAATTAAATCTCTTATAAAAAAACGATTGACCCCAAATTCCTTCAATGAAATATCGATTAAAGTTGGGGCTTTATATAAATCTTTATTAGTTTTTAATTGATTTTCCGGAGTCACATTTAATGTTAGTAAGGAAACAATATGTAACCCAATAAAAACTACAACAACAATTAAACTATTGACCCAAGTAGGTCTTTCATATTGAAACCATTTCTTTTTCCAAATAAATAACACCAACAAGATTATTAAAGGTAAAAAACATAAATAATATTCTAATCTTATGCTAGCGATAAAAGTAGCCACTTCATTACTAATACGGTCAGCTTCTCCCCCACCACCAAGCATACTTAAAGACATAAAATTACCCATAAAATTTTTAAAATTCAATTGTAATAATGTATATAAACCACTAATAAACACTGTAATACAAGTTAGAATTTTCGCAATCAATGGTTTGAAAAGTGTATAAATAAAAGCAGTAATTAAACTAAAAACTAAAGTAAATAAAATGATTCTTAATAATTCAAAATCAAAAAAACTAGAAAAAGAAATAATTTTAAATAATATTTCTAAAAACAATAAACTTAAAAAACTAGCTAAAAACATTTTTAAAAAATACTTATTCATAATACCCACTCCATTAATATTATATATCTTTTTTTAGTGATTGACAATATAAAAAATTATTGTAAAATAGAAGTGGTGAGTTATGAAAAGATTTAATATGATTGATGAAGAGTTTACTTGTGAAAACTGTGGGAAAAAGGTAAATAAACTAAATTATACAGCTCGCGATCACTGTCCTTATTGTCTATATTCTAAACATGTCGATATTATGCCAGGTGATCGGCAAAACAAATGCTGTGGATTAATGATTCCAATTGGTGTGGAAAAATATAAAAACACTTATAAAATTGTTTATAAGTGCGATAATTGTAAAGAAATTCATAAAAATATTATTGCTATTGACGATGATTTTGAAGAATTATTAAAAATAATGCAAAAACCTAGCAAATACTAGGTTTTTAAAATTTCCAAATATCTTCGTCTTCAGCAACCGGTTCATTTTTATTTTCTTCATTTGTTTCCGGTAAAGTTGTAGGATTAATATTTTGTAATTCATCAACTTGATTGTTTTCTCCGTTTTGTGGTTCTTCATTAATCACTTCATTAACTTGATTATTTTCAACTACTTGATCAACTTTATTTTCCGTAGTCTCTTCTGTCAATGGAGCAAATAAAGATTGGTCAACTGCTTCATTAGCCATCGGAGCAGTAAATTGTTGATCGACTACTGGTTCACTCTCATCGATTGGTGGTAAAGAAACTTCATCGGAATTAACTGGTGGTTCCACTGGATTATCAGAATTATTAAAATTCTTTTCCGCCACATCTTGACTTAATTCATTAATTCCTTTAGCATCTACTTCAATTTTAGTAGGTTGTGGTTTTTTCTCTTTTTTAGGTTTTTCTTTTTTCTTTTCAACCACTTTTTCTGTTTTACCTTTACGACCAAAATCAGTTTTATCGGCAATATAGCCAATAATCGCCATCAATATTATTATGCCACCAACAATAAACCAAACAAAATTATCCGTTATAAAATCCATAATAACTCCTCCTTATTCTTAATTAATAATATCATTTTTTTTAAATATTTTCAATAGTTTTTTAACTTTCTAAATAATCTTCACCTTTAAAAGGCTCTGTTCTTAACAAATCAAAATAATTATTTTGTCTTAAAACTTCATAAACAGCAATCGCAACACAATTTGATAAATTTAAAGCCCTAACTTTATCAGTCATTGGTAATCTAGTACAATGAGCTAAATCTTTATTTAAGATTTCTTTAGGAATACCGGTACTTTCTTTACCAAAAATCAAATAAATATCTTTATCTTTAAAAGTAAATTCGGTTGGTGTTTTTTTACCATATCTAGTAAAGTAATAGTAAGTTCCAGGATTTTTCTTTTTAAAATCATCAAAATTAGGATAAACCTGATAATCACAATTATTAATATAATTAACGCCACATCTTTTAATTGTTTTATCATCTAATTTAAAACCTAAAGGTTCAATCAAATGTAATTTAGAATTAGTCGCTACACAAGTTCGCATAATATTTCCGGTATTTTGCGGTATTTCCGGTTCATATAAAACGACATGAATCATAGTTCTGTTTGTTCTCTTTCTAAATCTTCTAACTTAACAACTGGTAAAACAATATTTTCTTGTTGACACAAATCTTTAAAATTGTCGCGAAATTGGTCTAATTCTTTAATAATACTATCAGGATAAATTTTTCTACTACTTTTAATTGCATTATAAAAATCTTCGACATCAACTTCTTTTTTATTATGGTATAAAGCGGTAGAGAAAGCTTGTGATAATACTGATAAAGCAACATCAGGATACATAGCAGCAATCCCGTAAACGCGTTTAAATTCACTCGTCGCACTGACGATTGCTTTAACTAATAAATTAGTCACATATTCGTTATACTTTATCTTAACTCCTGTTTGCTTTTCTAATTTAGGAATAGTTCCCATTAATATTTTAACTGTTACCTCTTCATTAGGTTCTAAAACATCGATTTTTTCAAATCTTCTTAAGAATGCTCGGTCTCTTAAAATATAAGTTTCATATTCGATCGTCGTTGTCGCCCCAATCGCTTTAATATCACCACGGTCTAATCCGGCTTTTAAAATATTAGCCAAATCCATTGGTCCATCTTCTTTACTGCCAATTAACATATGAATTTCATCGATAAATAATATAACTTTTTCAACTCTTTTTAACTCCTCGACTAGTTGATTAGCAACTAAAACTTCTCGACCATCAATCGTCATTGTTCCTAATAAAGAAGTTGCATTTAAACGAACAATTCGATAGCCTTTCAAAGCATCTGGTACTTCGTTACGTTGAATTAAATAAGCAATTCCTTCGACGATGGCTGTCTTACCAATTCCTGGTTTACCAACCAACAAAGCTGATTTTTCTGGAGTTAACAAAATGACAATCGCTCTTTTTATTTCTTCATCACGAGCAATTGCCGGATTAGTTATATATTCTTTTTTTGTTAAATCATCACCGTATGTATCAATCACACTATACATTATTATTCACCTATGTATCCTAATTGTTCTAATTTATCAAGGACATCATTATATTCACCAGCTCCAACAATCCGATTATAGGTACTAGTCTCTTCACCTTCTTTGATAAAGATTGTCGTTGGCGTTGAATTAACATGAAACTTACTATATGCTTTAGTATTTTCTTCAT
>CALVVP010000067.1 GCA_944363895.1 uncultured Bacilli bacterium
AAAGTATCTAGAATAAAAAAAAGAGTATTAGAAAGATTAAAAAAATGTATGGAGCTTACAATTTAAAAAATATAATCAGAATATCTATCATAAATTGTACTTAAATGTTATAATAAAAGTACCTGAATGATTGATATTTGAGATATTTTTATTGTAAAACTTAAATACAATTAAATTAGTTAGGTTTTATAACGGTGTGGATGGTTTGAAAACAGGTTATACTGCTGAAGCTGGCTTTTGTATAACTGCTACTGCTAATATTAATGATATGCGTATTATTACTGTTGTTATGGGTGAACCTGATAGTGAGACAAGAAATAAAGATGTATCTAGCGTATTTGATTATGTTTATGCTCAATATGGTTTACAAAAAATAGTGGATACTGAAACTGTTTTAGAAGAAGTAAAAGTTGAAAAAGGAAAAAACGAGTATGTTGGAATAGTAGCTAAAGAAGATATTACGGATTTGTATAATAAAAATGAAGGCGCTGGTGATTTTACTTATGATGTTGATGTCGATAAGATAAAAGCACCACTATCTAAAGGGGATGTGGTTGGTAAACTCACTTTAAAAGAAAACAACAATGTTATTAAAACAGTTGATTTAACTGTTCAACAAGATGTTGAAAAAGCTAATATATTTGAATTATATTTAAGATATTTAAAACAAATTTTTGATTAAGAAATTAGTTAATTAATTTCTTTTTTATTAATATTAATGATATAATTAGATTGGTGGTGCGTCAGTTCGGCGTATATAATATAGTCGGTGGGAAGCCGACCTGGTAATCTCTAGCAAAGAGCCAGTAGTTAGCCTTGGAGCCGAAATCGTGAGACTAGGTTTAAGCGTAGGTAAACAAGAAATCGAGCCGTAATGCGAAAGCGTGAAGTTATTGAGCCTCGTTAAATAATAAATAAGTAGATGCAGATGTTGTCACCTAAACAGTATGCAAAATCGGTAATATCGATAATGCGAGATATTATGAGAAATCTACCGGGGTCTTTAGGACATGGCGAGTTTTACATAGTTATTATATATGTACCTGAGAGGACTTATATATTCCTAAGTCTAAAAGGTTTAAAACACCAATAGTAAAAGGTAATGAAAATACAAGGACTTGGATAACCCAAGATATTCAAAAGATATATAAGTAGTCGGACTAGTCCATAGTAGTGATGAAATGAGTAACGACCATGAAGCGAAGGGACTAGCATATAAATTGCCTAATATATGAAATAATCTCTTATGCATGACATAATGAAGAAGTATAAAATGATTATATTAGATATGTTGAATAATTTATATGAAGAGCCGTATGCCTTAATAGGGCATGTACGGTTCTGTGAGGGGCACTGAGGCAAGCCTTTCACCAAAGAAGAAAGGAAGGTGGAGTCGAGATGTGCCTACTCGACAAATTAAATGAAACAAATAATTGAAGATTATTGTTCGAAGTTTAAAAGCAAATCATTATATATTTTTAATATTATTGTATCTGGTATTTTTTTGATACTTTTATTTGTTGGAGCAAGATGCCTTGATAGTGCAGATTATATTATATATTTTATATGTTTGGCTTTTGTCAATTATTTGCCTGCTTTTGCTTTTAAATTGAAATATGTGAATAATTTAAAGAAAATTAAAATAAGTGAAATAATTAAAATAAATGACATTTATGATTCAATGATTGAAAAGGAAAAGATTGATTATATTCAGAAAAACATATTGAATAATAAAAGCTACGATATACCTTGCTTAATTAACTATTTAAAAATAACTAATAAAAAAATAGATAAATTCACTATTAAAGATATTATAATCATTTTAATAGGTCTTATATATGGAGCAAGTCTAAATAGTGGTCAATTAGATTTAAAAAGTTTTGCTGAAGCTTTAAAAAGTAGTTATGTTTTATTTTTGACTAGTTTTATGATATATATTTTTTGCATTAGAATAATTAAGAATGCTGTATTATTTAAAGAAGATTATCATAAAGAAGAATTATTAAAGTATATTTTAGAATTACAATTTGATAATCATAATAAAAAAATAATCTTTTAATAATGAAAAGACATTAAGATATAATTATTTAAGAAGTAGGTGATATATGCAATATTTAGATTATTTAACTGATCATACATTATTATTGATACCTAATGATATAAAAGAGGATGTTATTTTAGAAGTAACAAAAGAAAAACCATTAATCGATATTAAATATAGTTCATTAGAAAATTTAAGAAAATCTTTTTTTAATTATGATGAAAAAGCTATTTATTATTTAATGAAAAAATATAATTTAAAATATGAAGTAGCTATAACTTATTTAGATAATATGCTATATCTTAAAAATAAAAGTTATGATAGTGAAGAGATAAATAATTTATTAAAATTAAAAAACGAAGTTAAAGATTTAGTTAAAACTAAAAAAATTAATTTTAATAATGTTGTTGTTTATGGCTATAATTTAAGTGATTTTGATTTTAATTTATTAAAAGATAAAAAGATTACAATAGTTAAGGATGAAAAAAGTTATCCACATGATTATGTTTATGAATTTAATACGATCAATGAAGAAGTAGAATTTGTTTTTGACAAAATAGCTGAATTGATAAAAAAAGGGATTGATATTAATAAAATAAAACTAATGGGTGTTACTAGTAATTACTATTCTATTTTAAAAAGAATGGGTTATTTTTATAATATACCAATTAGTATCCCTGATGAAATTAATATATATCAGACTACGATTGGCCAGTATTTTGTTAATAATTTAAGTGATAAAGTAATTGACGAAATTAAAGATAAATTTAATAATGAAGATATCATAAATAAAGTAATCGATATTTATAATAAATATATCGAATATGACATAAATGAGGTTAAAGATTTAATAATTTATGATTTAAAACATACTAAAATAAAAGAAAAAGAATTAAAAAAAAGTGTTAAGTTAATGTCGTTTGATGGTCAAGTTAATGACGATGATTATATTTTTATTTTAGGTTTTAATTATGGCTGTATTCCAACTATTTATAAAGATGAAGATTTCTTTAATGATAAAGAAAAAGAAATGTTAGGATTATTTACTGCAAATGAATTAAATAAACTAGAAAAAATAAAAATAGTTAATAAAATTAATAGTATTAAAAATCTATATATAACTTATAAATTACAAGATAATAAAGAAAAATATTTAATTTCTAACTTAAATGACGAATTAAATTTAAAAATAATTAAAGATTATCAATCTAACTATAATCATTCCGATTTTTATAATAAAATAGTTTTAAGTAGTTCTTTAGATAAATTAATTAAATATGGAATAAAAGATAAAAATTTAGTTTATTTAAATAATTATAATTTAGAGTATCGGCAATATAATAATAGCTATACTAAAATTGATACTGAAGATTTATTGAAATATTTAAACAATAATTTGTTATTGTCTTATTCGAGTATCGATAATTATTATAAATGTAGTTTTAGATATTATTTAAATAATATCTTAAAAATTAATAAATTTGAAGAAACATATCAAACAGTTTTAGGCAGTTTATTTCATTATGTTTTATCGCAAGCTTTTAAAGATGATTTTAATTTGGAAAAAGAATACCAAACATTTTTAGATAATCAAAAATATCAATTTAATAATAAAGAAAAATTTTTTATTGAAAAATTAAAAAAAGAATTGAAATTTATTATTGCCACAATCAAAAAACAATATCAAAGTTTGAATTTATCTAATGCTTTGTATGAACAAAAAATCTTTATCGATAAAAGTACTAGTATTAAAGTTACTTTTATGGGAATTATCGATAAAATTTTATATAAAGAAGAAGAAGATCAAACAATTTTATGTATTATCGATTATAAGACGGGTAATCCTGTTTTAGATATTGATAATACTAAATATGGCTTAGATATGCAGTTACCAATCTATTTATATTTATCCCAACAATTAAAATTTAAAAATATTAAAATAGCAGGTTTTTATTTACAAAAAATATTAAATAATGAAATAAATAAAGATAATAATCATTCATACATTGAATTAAAAGAAAACAATTTAAAACTCCAGGGTTATACTAATGATAATTTAGATATATTAGAAAAGTTTGACAAAACTTACGAAAATAGTCAAGTAATTAAGTCTTTAAAAACAACTAGTAATGGTTTTAGTCATTATGCGAAAATGATTAATGAAGAAAAAATCAATGAATTAATTAAAACTGTCGATGAGAAAATAAATATTGCCCGCGATAATATTTTAAACGGTTTATTCGATATTAATCCGAAAAGATTAAATGGCGAAAATGTTAGCTGTTTATATTGTCCATTTATCGATATTTGTTACCATCAAGCAAAAGATATTGTCGATATTGGAGGTGATGATGATGCCAGTGTGGACTAAGGAACAAAATGATGCGATATATAAAAGTGGAACGAATATTATCGTTAGTGCGGGAGCTGGTAGTGGGAAAACAGCAGTTTTAAGTGAAAGAGTAATTAATAAATTAAAAAATGGCATCCATATTAATGAGTTACTTATTTTAACTTTTACTAAAGCAGCTGCTAGTGAAATGAAAGAGCGAATAAGAAAGAAGATAAAAAAAGAAAATTTAAATAATGAACTTGATATGATTGATGCGGCTTATATTACGACTTTCGATAGTTTTGCTTTATCAGTTGTCAAAAAATATCACTATTTAATTAATGTTTCTAAAGATGTCAATATTATTGAAGAATCAGTTATTAAAATCAAAAAAGAAGAATTATTAGATGAAATATTGGAAAATAAATATCAAAATGACACTAAATTTCAAAAATTAATTAATGATTTTTGTATTAAAGACGATCAAGAAATTAGAAATCAAATTGTAAATATAAGTGATAAACTAGATATGTTAACGGATAAAATAGCTTATTTAGAAAATTATCAATTTAGGGATATCGATCAAGATATCAATTCTTATGTAATTTATATTAAAAAACAAATTTTAGTACTTGAAGATATAATTGCTGAATTAAGTAATTATGTGGATAGTGATTATTTAAATAAATTATATGAAACACTAAATTTGCTTTTGAGTAGTAATACTTATGATGAAATCAAAACAAATTCCAATTTAAAACTACCACCTTTACCTCGCGGATCGCAAGAAGAAGCTAAAAAAATCAAAGAAAAACTTAATAAGAAAATTAAAAGTATCAACGAATTATGTAGTTATGAAAGTATTGATAACATAAAGGATACTATTTTAAAGACGAAAGACTATGTTGCCGTGATAATTGATATTATTTTAAATTTAACAAAAAAAATTAATTTTTATAAATATCAAAATGATTTATATGAATTTAATGATATCGCCTTGCTTGCTATTAAAATAGTTAAGGAAAATCCTGATATTGCTTTAGAGTTAAGAGACAGTTTTAAAGAGATTATGATCGATGAATATCAAGATACGAATGACTTGCAAGAAGAATTTATTAAATATATTGCTTCTAACAATGTCTATATGGTCGGAGATATTAAACAATCGATATATCGGTTTCGGAATGCTAATCCGCATATTTTTAAAAACAAATATGATAATTATTCTAAAGAAATTGAAGGAATTAAAATAGATTTAAATAAAAACTTTCGGTCGCGAAAAGAAGTTTTGGATGATATTAATTTAATTTTTAATTTAATTATGAATGATGATATTGGTGGGGCAGATTATTTACAAAATCAGCAAATGGTCTTTGGTAATAATACTTATCTAAATGAAGGAAAGACAAATCAAAATTATAATTTGGAAATACTAGAATATGAAAATAACAATTATAATTTTAGTAAAGATGAAGTAGAATGCTTTTTAATTGCTAATGATATCAAAAATAAAATGGCTAACAACTATCAAGTGTTTGACAAAGATGAATTAGTTTTAAGAAAGGCGCGTTATAGTGATTTTGTTATTTTATTAGATCGTTCGACTAATTTTGATTTATTTAAGAAAATTTTTGAATATCAGCAAATTCCTTTAAATATTTTGAAAGAAGAAAAAATGAATAACGACCAAGATATTTATGTTTTAAATAATTTAATTAAATTTATAATTAAAGTTAACAATAAGGAATATGATAGTGATTTTAGATATCTATTTATAAGTATTATGCGAAGTTTTATCTATAAGGAAAAAGATGATGTTATTTTTAAATATTTTTTAAATAAAGACTATTACGATAGTGACTTATTTAAAAAAGCTAAGGAAATACCGCTTGATTTTAATTGTTCTTTTATTATTAATAGTATTTTAGAAAAGTTTAATTTTTATGAAAAGTTAATCACAATTGGTAATATTGAAGCAAGTTTAATTAAAATAGAGCAAATAATTGATATGGCTAACAATTTAAGTAATTATGATATTATGTTATTTTCTAAACATTTGGATAAAATGATTAAAGAAAATTATCAAATGCAATATCAAGTTAATAATGATTTAGGTGATGCGGTTAAAATAATGACAATTCATAAGTCCAAAGGATTAGAATACAATATTTGTTATTTTGCTAATTTATATAAAAGTTTTAATATCAAAGAGTTAAATGAAAAATTTTTATATAGCAATAAATATGGAATTATTACTCCATATTTTGATGAAGGAATTGGCAATACTATTTATAAAACTTTAATTAAAGAGGATTATATTAAAGAAGAAATATCAGAAAAAATAAGATTATTTTATGTTGCTTTAACAAGAGCTAAAGAAAAAATGATTATGGTCATTCCTTATAGTGAAATAGATAATTTTAATAATGAATTAGTCTTAAAAAATGATATCAAAGAACAATATCGTAGTTTTTTAGATATTATTAATTCTATAAAAAATCGGTTAGAAAAATACTTAATTAAAGTAGAAATTCCTAATTTAACTAAAGATTATAATTTAATCAAAGAAAATAATTATGATATTACTGAATTCAAAAAATTAAAGGTGGAAAACATCAATATTAAAAATGAAGAAATGCAAGAAAATAGTTTTGCGAAAAAAATAAATGAAGTAATTACAAAAGATAAGAAAAAATTATTAGAATTTGGAACAGAGTTTCACGAATTATTAGAAAATTTAGATTTTACTAAAGAAATAAATTTAGAAAATAAATTTTATCAAGAAAAAATTAATAATTTTTTAAAAAATGATATTTTAAAAAATTATCAAAATGCTAAAATATATAAAGAATATGAATTTATGTATATTAAAGATGATATAAAATATCACGGTATTATCGATTTAATGTTAGAATATAGTGATCATATTGATATAATCGATTATAAATTAAAAAATATCGCTGATGATAAATATCAAAAACAATTAAAAGGTTATCGTGATTTTATCAAAAACAAAACCCAAAAACCAGTTAATCTATATTTATATTCTCTTATTGATGGGAATTTGTTAAAAATTTCTTAGCTACTCTAAAGAGTAGTTTTTTTAGCGAAAAAATGTCAAAAAACGACAATTTGATTTACAATTAAGGGAAAAAATGATATTATTATATGTAGATAGATAAAAGAATAGAGAGGAGAATTTATATGTATGCTATTAAGGTCAATAGCGAAATCAAAAAATTAAAAAAAGTTTTATTGCATCGTCCTGGCAAAGAATTACTTAATTTAACGCCCGATACATTAAGTGAATTGTTGTTTGACGATATTCCATATTTGCCAGTCGCCCAAAAAGAACATGATGAATTTGCTAAAATTTTAAAAGAAAACGGCGTTGAAGTTGTCTATTTAGAAGATTTGATGACTGAGGTTTTAATGTTTAATCCTGGAATTAAAGAAAGATTTTTAAAACAATTTATCTATGAAGCAGGTATTAGAACACCCAAATATAAAAATTTAGTGTATGAATATTTAGATAGTATTGAAGATATGAAAGAATTAGTTTTAAAAACAATGGAAGGAATTCAAATGGGGGAGTTAGACCGAGAAAAAAGAGAAGTAGAAAAATCTTTGGTTGATTTAGTTAGTGAAGAATCGAAATTTTTAGCTAAACCAATGCCCAACTTATATTTTACAAGAGATCCTTTTGCTAGTATCGGTCATGGGGTAGCTTTAAATAAAATGTATTCAGTGACAAGAAATCGCGAAACAATTTATGCCGAATATATTTTTGAATATCATCCGGAATTTAAAGATCAATTAGCCCTTTATTATGATAGATATTTACCACACCATATCGAAGGTGGTGATGTTTTAAATTTAAATGATCATATTATTGCAATTGGTTATTCACAAAGAACTTGTCCTGAAGCAATCGATCAATTAGCTAAAAATTTATTTAAAGATAAATCTTGTAAGATCGATACGGTTTTAGCTTTTAATATTCCGAATAGTCGAGCATTTATGCATTTGGATACCGTTTTTACCCAAATTGATTATGATAAATTTACCTATCATCCAGGTATTATGGATACCTTACAAGTTTTTGAAATTACTGAAGGTGATATTCCTGATAGTGATGAGGATTTAAATGTTAAAGAAATAAATGATTCTTTAGAAAACATTTTAACGCATTATTTAGGAAGAAAAATTACCCTTATTCCATGTGCGGGTGGCGATAAAATTGCTTCCGAAAGAGAGCAGTGGAATGATGGCTCTAATACATTATGTATTGCTCCTGGTGTCGTGATTGTTTATGACCGCAATGAAGAGACAAATAAAGTTTTAAAAGCCCATGGTATTAAAGTATTAGAAATGCCAAGTGCTGAATTATCGAGAGGTCGTGGTGGACCAAGATGTATGAGTATGCCCCTAGAAAGAGAGATGTAAAATGAATTTTTATGGTAGAGATTTTTTGAAACTGATCGATTATACACCTGAAGAAATTATGTATTTAATTAAACTAGCGATTCTTTTTAAAAATAAAAAACAAGAACATAAAAATCATGCTTATTTAAAAGGTAAAAATGTGGTTTTATTATTTGAAAAAGATTCGACTAGAACAAGATGTGCCTTTGAAGTTGGCGCTTATGATTTAGGAATGGGAGTAACTTATTTAGGACCAACCGGTTCACAAATGGGTAAAAAAGAAAGTATCGAAGATACGGCTAGGGTTTTATCGCGGATGTATGATGGCATTGAGTATCGCGGTTTTGAGCAAAGTGTTGTCGAAGAACTAGCTAAATATTCTAAAGTTCCTGTTTGGAATGGTTTAACTAATGAGTTTCATCCAACGCAAATGTTAGCGGATATTATGACTATGCTCGAACAATTTGGCAGTGTCCGTGGGAAAAAATTAGTTTTCTTAGGTGATGGACGCAATAATGTCGCTAATTCATTAATGGTTGTCTGTTCAAAGTTAGGAATCAATTTTGTTTGTTGTTCGCCAAAAGAATTAATGCCTAAGCAAGAATTAATTGATGAGTGTTTAGAGTTTGCTAAAAAATATTCTTCAACGATCGAATTTATCGAAAATCCTAAAAAAGCAGTAAAAAATGCGGATGTTTTATATACTGATGTTTGGGTTTCGATGGGTGAAGATGCCAGTATTTGGGAAGAAAGAATCAACTTATTAAAACCATATCAAGTTAACAAATCTTTATTAAAACTAGCTAATGAAGACGCTATTTTCTTACACTGTCTACCATCATTCCATGATTTAAAAACGACAATCGGTCAAGAAATTCACGAAAAATTTGGTTTAACAGAAATGGAAGTAACTAACGAAGTCTTTGAATCAAAGCAATCTAAAGTGTTTGATCAAGCAGAAAATAGATTGCATACGATTAAAGCGGTTATGTTTGCCACTTTATATAAATGAAAAGAAAAGTAGTTATTGCTTTAGGCGGTAATGCTTTAGGTAATACGCCATTAGAGCAATTAAACTTGATTAAAAAAACAGCGAAAAATATTGTCGATATTATTGAAGATGGTTATGAAGTAGTAATAACACATGGCAATGGTCCTCAGGTTGGCATGATTAATCTAGCAATGGAAGTGTCGCATGAAGAAATCGCTACTCCTGATATGCCTTTTGCGGAATGTGGGGCAATGAGTCAAGGTTATATTGGTTATCATTTACAGCAATCAATTCAAAGGGAACTGTTAAAAAGAAATATGCGAAAAAATTGTTTAACCGTGATAACACAAGTTTTAGTCGATGCTAAGGATGAGGCTTTTAAAAATCCGACTAAACCCATTGGTAGTTTTTATACTAAAGAAGAAGCTGAACAAATTAGTAAAGAAAAAGGCTATATTTTTAAAGAAGATGCTAATCGGGGATTTAGAAGAGTGATTGCTAGTCCTGAACCTTTAAAAATAATCGAAGCGAAAGTCATTAAAGAATTAGTTTTAAAAAGAAATATTGTTATTGCTGCTGGCGGTGGGGGAATTCCAGTTATTAAAACAAAAAGTGGTTTTAAAGGTGTCGATGCCGTTATCGATAAAGATAAAACAAGTGCTAAATTAGCGATTAGTTTAGATGCGGATATATTTTTAATTTTAACAGCGGTTGATAAAGTATGTATTAATTTTGGCAAAGAAAACGAACAAAAATTAGATTTATTAACGATTAAACAAGCAAAAGAGGACATGAAAAATGATGAGTTTAAAAAAGGGAGTATGCTTCCTAAAATTGAAGCATGTATCGATTATGTAACTCATAAGAAAAATGGACAAGCTATTATTACAGCGTTAGATAAAATTAAAGATGCCTTGTTGGGAAAAACGGGCACAATTGTTGTAAGAAAGGGAGAGTAATATGGCGAAGAAAAAAAGAAAAGGCTTTCTAACAGCGTTTTCGATTATTTTCATCTTGATATTTGTTTTAGGGATTGTTTCACATTTTCTACCTAAAGCAGAATTTGTAACAGTTGATGGTGTAGAAGAAATTGTCAATGGTAGTGGGGTTGTCGGTGCAACATTATCAGAAATTTTATTATCACCGATTTTAGGGTTTGAAAATGCAATCGATGTTTGTATTTTCGTACTTATTTTGGGTGGCTTTTTAGCGATTGTTGCTCGTACTGAAGCTTTAGAAACCGGGATTAAAGTTTTAGTTAAGAAGTTAAAAGGTCATGAATTAGTTTTAATTCCAATTTTAATGTTTATCTTTTCTATTGGTGGTACCACTTATGGAATGTTAGAAGAGACAGTCGGTTTTTATGCTTTATTATCAGCTACTATGGTTATGGCAGGAATGGATACGATTGTCGCTTCCGCTGTTGTTTTATTAGGTGCTGGTTCCGGTGTTTTAGGTTCGACGATTAATCCTTTTGCTGTGGGAGCAGCTGTTAGTGCTTTACCTGAAGGTGTCGTAGTTAATCAAGGTTTGATTATTGGAATTGGCGTCGTTTTGTGGCTTACAACCTTAATCATTTCGATTTTATTTGTTATGGCTTATGCCAGAAGAGTTATTAAGAAAAAAGGATCGACTTTCTTATCATTAAGAGAAAGAAAAAATATGGAAGAAGAGTATGGTGATCATGCTAATACTGATGTTACTAATGTCAAATTAACTGGTAAACAAAAAATTACTTTATGTTTATTTGCTTTAACATTTGTCGTTATGATTATTGGTTTTATTCCATGGGAAGAATTTGGTATTAATATCTTTACTAGATTTACCGGTTGGTTAACTGGTTCAGCATTAGGACAGTGGTATTTCTATGAGGCAGCTTTATGGTTTTTGATTATGTCAGTTATTATTGGCATCGTTAATCGAACTGGAGAAAAGAATTTTGTCGATACATTTATCGATGGTGCTGATGATATGGTTGGGGTAATTTTAATAATTGCGATTGCTCGGGGAGCTTCTGTTTTAATGCAAGTTACTTATTTAGATAACTATATTATTTATAATGCAGCTCATTTATTAGAAAATGTTCCGGTAATTATATTCGCTCCGTTTAATTATATTATTCATGTATTGTTATCGATATTAGTTCCATCAAGTTCTGGTTTAGCAACTTTATCAGCCCCGATTATTGGTCCTTTGGCTAATCAGTTAGGATATAGTGTTGAGGGAACTATTATGACTTTGGTTGCAGCTAATGGCTTGGTTAATTTAATTACTCCAACTTGTGGAGCGATTATGGGTGGTCTTGCTTTAGCTAAAGTTGAATATGCTACCTGGTTTAAATTTGCCCTTAAAATAGTGGCTACTATTGCTTTAGTTAATATAATTATCTTAACAATAGCCATGATGATTTTATAAAATTTTGATTATAGTTAAAAGACAGTTTTATCTGTCTTTTTTGTTAGTATTGTATATTTATAATCAATGTTAAAAATATGATTTATAAAATTTTAATAAATTCTTGGTTTAGGAATACAAATTAAAACTATTTCAGTTGGATAGATATTGTTACCATAATATCTTAAATAATAATTATAATTTTTATTATATTCGTCAATCAATTTAGGAATACGCCATAAATCATCATTATTATGATAAACAGATATTAATAATTTAGGATTATCATTGATAATATGATTTTTAGAACCGATTAAAGCTTGATATTCTGAACCCTCAATATCCATTTTAAGAATATCGATTTTCTCTAATATATCATTATCTAAACTAACAGCTTCAACTTCAATAGTTCCTATTTCATCAATTTGATTAGCCGAAGCATTAACAGAGCTTTCTTTTAAATATAAAATTTGATTTTTATCTAGTACAGCTTTATTTTTATAGATAATATTAGTATAATTACTTAAGACATTTTTTAAAATTGCGGTGGTTTCTTTAGTTATTTCATAACAATAGATTCTTTTATAATTATTATAAGTATTGATAAAATCTAAAGTTGTATCACCAGTATAAGCTCCTAAATCAACTAATACTTCATCATGACTAAAAGGAATAATATCTAAATCAAAATAATGTTTAAAACTATTATTCATACATTCTTTTAGGGTATTAAAATCATATTGGTACCAATTATTTAAAATGGCAAATAATATTTTTTTGGAAGTATAATCATTTAGTTTATGATAAAGCCAAATAAAATCATCAATATGATTATGTAAAGTATCAGCTTTATAGTAAAGTTCAGCATAATTATTATTATTAATATCTAGTTTTCCCCAATATTCAAATAAGTTAAAGTAGTTTTCTAATGATTTTTGAACTGAAGAATCAACATGATGAAAGGCATTTTGGATATTGACAAATATCTCATCAGTAGTCATTTTTTTAATTTTATTAACTAATTCATTAAAATTTTTATCGATAATATTCATTATAATCAACCTCATAAAAATATATGTAGTAATTACTATTTAAATGAATATAAAAAAATAGGTATAGAAAGTTAAAAACAACATATGATTTAATTGAAATTTTTATTTGACAAGGATAAAAAAATGTGCTATTATTTTCTTATCGACTTTGACTGAGAGAAGTAATAATAACGATTTAGCAAGCGAGTTAGGGATGGTGGGAGCTAACATAATTAGTTATTATGAATAACACTCACGAGTTAGTTATGCAAACGATATTCTAGTAGTGTAACTCGGAAGTAATCCGTTATCTTATTACACATTTTGTTAGAAATGAGAAAGTGATCATATAATCTATTTAGGTTTAAAATATATGATAAAATGGGTGGTACCGCGGATCAAACAGCATTCGTCCCAATTAGGGATGGATGCTGTTTTTAATTTTTTAGAAAGGGTGAATTTAAAATGATTGAAAAAGAAAAACTAAAACAATATGCTAATAAATTAATGTTTGACATGGATGATAATGAATACATAACATTACAAGAAGAATTTGATGTTATTCTAAAACAAATGGATTTAATTAGTAAAATTAAAGATATTGATAAAATCGAACCGATGACTTTTCCTTTTGTTAAAGATACGGATTTAAGAGAAGATATTTTGGAAGAAAATGATGTTTTAACCGTATCAGAAGTTTTAGAAAACGCTAAACAAGTAGCGAAAGACCAAGTTAAAGTACCAAAGGTGGTGGAATAATGCAATCAGAAATATTAAAGTTAAGAAAATTATTGGATGAGAATAAAACAACTGGCGAAGAATTATTTAAACAAGCAATTGCTAAAAACGACAAAGAAATAAATGCTTTTGTCACTATTTTAGATAAATATAGACATAAGAGTGGTAATAGTTTAATCGATAATATTCCTTATGCTTTAAAAGATAATATTGCCACACGAGGTATTTTAACTACGGCTTGTTCAAATATTTTAAAAGATTATGTGCCGGTTTATGATGCGACAGTGTATAAAAAATTAAAAGAAGCTGGTGCTGTTTTAATTGGTAAAACTTCGATGGATGAACTAGCGATGGGCGGTACTGGAACAACAGGAAATAATGGTGTCGTAAGAAATCCTTGGGATAAAAATCGTTTAATCGGGGGATCTTCAGCTGGAAGTGCCGCAAGTGTAGCGATGGGAATGGTTCCTTTTAGTATTGGCTCTGATACTGGTGATTCAATTAGAAAACCAGCAGCATATGGAGGAGTAGTCGGTTTCAAACCAACTTATGGTCGAATTTCAAGATATGGCTTATTTGCTTTTGCTTCTAGTTTGGACCATGTCGGTTGTTTTACTAAATATGTATCTGATGCGGCGATTGTCACTGATATTATTAAAGGTTATGATCCTCACGATATGACTTCTTTAAAAGATGATGATGAAAGTTATTTTAAAACATTAAATAATTCAGTTAAAGGAAAAAAATTATTTTATTTTAAAGATATTTGTAATCCTAAAAATTATAAAGATGATGAAGAACTAATAGAAATTTTAACTAAATTTAAAGAGACAATTGAAAAGGTGAAAACTTTAGGAATCGAAGTGGAAGAAGTAGATTTTCCTAAAGAGTTATTGTTAGCTTTGTATCCCACTTATATGACGATATCATGTGCCGAAGCAACAAGTAATAACTCTAACTTAACTGGTATTCAATTTGGACCAAGAGGCGAAGGTGATTCGATAGAAGAAATTATGTTTACAGCTAGAACCAAAGGTTTTTCGGAATTAATTAAAAGAAGATTTATTTTAGGTAGTTATATTTTACAAAAAGAAAACCAAGAAAAATTATTTAAAAATGCGCAAAGAGTAAGAAGACTAGTTGTTTTAAAAATGCAAGAATTATTTAATAAATACGATGGGTTAATTATGCCATCTAGTGGGAGTATTGCTCCTTTATTTGAAGATTCTAGCGATAAATTATCTGATAAATATTTAATTTTAGAAAATCATTTAGTTATTGGCAACTTTGGAGGATTTCCTAGTATTAGTATTCCTAGTGGTATCGTTAAGCAAATGCCAATCAGTATAAATATTACCGGAAGGGTAAAAGAAGATGGTTTAGTTTTGAATTTAGCTTATAAAATAGAACAAATATTAAATTTTAAAAAGGTAGGTGAATAAAATGCGGAAAGTTGTTATTGGGTTAGAGGTTCATTGTGAATTAAAAACTGTTACGAAAAATTTTTCAAGTTCAAAAAATGAATATACTAATATTCCTAATATTAATGTTACTCCGGTTGATTTAGGACTTCCTGGAATTTTGCCAGTAGTTAATATGGAAGCCGTTAAAAAAGCTTTAAAGGTAGCCATGGCTTTAAATTGTACTAATCCTGATGAAATTTTATTTGATCGAAAAAACTATTATTATCCAGATTTACCGAAAGGATATCAAATAACGCAAGTTACTAAACCGATGGGAAAGAATGGTTATTTAAAAATTGTGATGCCGGATTATGAAAAAGATATTTTAATTCATCAATTACATTTAGAAGAAGATACAGCTTCTTTAGATCATTATCCGACTTATTCTTTAATCGATTATAATAGATCGGGTATTCCTTTAATCGAAATTGTAACTGAACCTTGTATATCTAATGCTTTAGAAGCTGTTAAATTTTTAGAAACTTTAAGAGAAGTATTCATTTATTGTGGGGTATCAGAAGCGGATTCAAAAAAAGGACAAATGCGTTGCGATGTTAATATTTCTTTAACGGATAGTGATAAATTAGGAACCAAAGTAGAGATGAAAAATATCAACTCATTTTCGAGTGTTAAAGAAGCTATCGAATATGAAATAAAAAGGCAAAATGAGATTTTAGATAAAGGGGAAGAAGTTATTCAAGAAACAAGAAGATTTGATGAAGAAACTTTGAAAACTTATTCGATGAGAGAAAAGGTCGATGCCGTTGATTATAAATACTTTATCGAACCTAATATACCACCGATTAAATTAACTAAAGAATTTTTAAATGAGATAAGAAATGAAATTCCTAAATTACAATATGAAAGATATCATCAATATATAGATGGATATGAATTATCAGAATATGATGCTAATGTATTGGTTAAAGATAAAGAAATAGCGGATTATTTTGAAGAATTAATCGCTTATGGTATTAAACCCAAAGAAGCTTGCAGTTGGGTTACAACGGTTATTTTAGGTTCTTTAAATAAATTAAATACTAATTTAGAAGGTTTATTTATCACTTCTAAAATGTTAAGTGAAGTTATAAAATTATCTTTAGATAATAAAATATCGGTAGGAAATGCGAAAAAAGTATTGTATCGGGCAATGGATGAGAAAATCGATCCAATTACAATTATCGAACAAGAACATTTAAGACAAATTGATGATGAAAATATTTTAATTAAATTAGTCAATGAAGCTTTAGATGAGCATGCAGATATTGTTTTGCAATTTAAAGAAGGAAAAGATTATGTGGCCAATTATTTTGTTGGTCAAGTTATGAAAAAAACTAAAGGGCAAGCCAGTCCAATTAAAACATTAGAAATAATTAAAGAAGAAATTAAAAAGAGGTGAAATAATGTATCGAGATATTTATTGTGGATTAATAACTGAAAAAGAAATTACTAAAAAGGTAAAAATTGCTGGGTGGGTCGAAAATATTCGCGACCACGGAGGAGTTATATTTGTCGATATTAGAGATGAATCAGGAACCGTTCAAGTAGTAAGTAACGATGATTGTATTTTTGTAGGCTTAACTAAAGAAAGTACGGTAACGATTGATGGGGTAGTTAGAAAAAGAGATGAAGATGATTTTAACTTAAAAATACCAACTGGAACAGTCGAAATATTAATTGATTCTTTAAAAGTTTTAGGTAGAGCGAAAAATGTTTTACCATTTGAAATAATTACTTCCAAAGAAGTTTCCGAAGAAGTTAGATTAAAATATCGTTATTTAGACTTAAGAAATCCGAAAGTTCATAATAATATTATTTTTAGATCGCAAGTTATTAAGTTTTTAAGAGAAAAAATGGAAAAATTAGGATTTTTAGAAATTCAAACTCCAATTTTGACAGCTTCTTCACCAGAAGGAGCTAGAGATTTTATCGCTCCTTCGAGAAAATTTAAAGGTAAATTTTATGCATTACCGCAAGCTCCCCAAATATTTAAACAATTGTTAATGTGTTCTGGTTTTGATAAATATTTTCAAATTGCGCCTTGTTTTAGAGATGAAGATGCGAGAAGTGATCGTGTCTATGGCGAATTTTATCAATTAGATTTTGAAATGAGTTTTGTGACTGAAGAAGATGTTTTAAGAATCGGTGAGGAAATATTTTATGAGGTTTTTAAAAAGTTTGGTAATAAAGAAATATCTAAACCCTTTAGAAGGTTAACTTACAAAGAAGCAATCAATAAATATGGAACTGATAAGCCCGATTTAAGAAACCCTTTAGAAATTATCGATGTAACTAGTGTTTTTGTCGATACTGATTTTAAACCATTTCGCAGTGTTTCAGTTAAAGCAATTAAAGTTTTAGATATTGCTAGTAAATCCAACTCTTGGTTTAATGAATTAGTCGAATATGCCAATACAATTGGCATGCCAGGAATCGGTTATTTTAAAATATTAGAAGATATGAGTTTTGCTGGTCCTATCGATAAATTTTTAACCGATTTTGAAAGAGAAGAATTAATCAAATTAGCTGATTTAAAACCAAATAGTGTCATATTTTTTATTGCTGATCGCAAAAATGCTAGTAAATTAGCTGGACTAATTAGGGATGAACTAGGTCGAAAATTAAATTTAATCGATGAAAATAAATATGAATTTTGTATTGTTAAAGATTTTCCAATGTATGAATGGAATGAAGAATTAGATAAATACGATTTTTCGCATAATCCATTTAGTATGCCGCAAGGAGGGATTGATGTCTTAAATAAGCAAAATATAGAAGATATCATCGCTTATCAATATGACTTTGTTTGTAATGGCGTTGAAATGGCTAGTGGTGCTGTGCGCAATCATGATATTGCAATAATGAAAAAAGCGTTTGCCTTAGCAGGATATAGTGAAGATACCGTGGAAGAAAAATTTAAATCTTTATATACTGCTTTTCAATATGGCGCTCCACCTCATGCGGGAATGGCTCCGGGAATCGATCGGATGATTATGATGCTTAAAGATGAAAAATCAATTCGTGAAACAATCGCTTTTCCGATGAGTGCTTCCGGACAAGATTTGATGATGGGCTCTCCTGGTGATGTCAGTGAATTACAGCTAAGAGAAACACATATCAAAATTAGATAATTTAATAAAAAATAAAATTTAGCTATTTTATTTTTTTTATTAATGATATAATGGTTATAGGAGATGTTTGAAATGGAGAAATATATACCAGATATTTATCAAAAAAGTATTTATACAATCAATTATGATATTTTATATAATCGTGGTATAAGATGTTTACTTATCGATTTGGATAATACTATTGTCCCAATCACCATGAAAAAACCTAATAAAAAAATTAAAGAATTATTTGACGATTTAAAAACTAAAGGATTTAAGATAATTATATTTTCCAATAGTCCGAAAAAAAGAGTTAAACCTTTTAAAGATGAGTTAGATGTCGATTGCTGCGCTGTAGCGATGAAACCATTTAGTAAAAAATATATGAAAATACTGGATGAATATAAATTGAATGTTGCTTCAGTTGCTTGTATCGGCGATCAATTATTAACGGATATTAAAGGTGGTAATAATGTTGGGATTACGACAATATTAGTTAATCCAATTGGTACTAAAGAACGATTTACAACCAAAATAAATCGTCATTTTGAAAGAAGAATATTAAAAAAATTGCGGGATAATGATTTATTCACCAAAGGAAAATATTATGAATAAATGTCAAGGTTGTGGGGTTTTTTGTGAAAATACTTTATGTGAAAGATGTTTTCGCATAAAACATTATAATGATTATAAGATAGTTAGTAAAACTAATACTGATTTTATTCCGATTTTAGAAACTATTAATAAAAGTAATGATTTAGTTTTGTTAGTAGTTGATTTATTTAATATTGCTGATTTATCTTTAATTAGAAAATATATGAAAAATGATCTTTTGTTAGTTTTAACTAAACGTGATTTATTACCTAAAAGTGTTTCTTATGATAAGTTATACAATTACGATTATAAAATTGATTACCTTGATAAGATAATTATCAGTAGTAATAAAAATTATAATTTTGATGAATTATTGGATAAAATAAATAAATATAAAAAATCTAATAATGTTTATGTGGTTGGTTTTACTAATGCTGGTAAATCAACGATGATTAATAAACTAATTTATAATTATTCTTCTAATAAAACTGAAATAACCACAAGTCCTTTACCTAGTACAACTTTAAATACCATTGAAATTGATTTAGGTAATTTTACTTTGATCGATACGCCCGGTTTATTAAGTGAAGGCGATATTGCTAATTATGTTAGTGGCAATGAGTTGAAAAAAATAATTCCTAAAAAAGAAATTAAACCGCTAACTTATCAGATTAAAGGTTTCCAAACAATTATGGTGGATAATTATTTAATAATTGAAGCTACTGATATTGATTTAACTTTTTATATGTCGAATAATTTAAAAATAAAGCGTTATTATAAAAAGATTAATACTAATTTAAAAAAACATATTGTTGAAGTTAATCATAATGATGTTGTTATTAAAGGTTTATGTTTTATTAAAACTAATAAAAAAAGTGTATTAAATGTATACACTTTAGATAAAGTTTCTGTATTTACTCGTGATAGTATAATTTAGCGCAATTAATAAAATAAGTAAATAATCTTTTACTGTTTAAATCTTTATCATAGTTTTTTTCAGGATGCCATTGTACACCAATATTAAATGGATCCTGTTTTTTTTCAACTGCTTCAATTACTTTTTCACAAGTAGCCGCAATTTTATATGAACCGCTATTTTCAACTTGATAGCTATGAAAACTGTTAACTAATATTTGCTTTTCTTTTAAAATAGTAAATAATTTACTATTTTCATCGATATTGACTAAATGTTTATAATTTTTTTGACTGTTATGAAAGTTAGTTTCTATTTTTTTATTTTTATTATCATTATTGTAATTACACATTACTTGCATTCCCATACAAATACCTAAAATTGGTATTTGTTTTTTATTACAATAATCACAAATAAAATTATGATGTTCAAATCTTTTTGAACCACCAGGAATAATGATTCCATTACATAAATTAATTTGATTTATTAAAATTTCTTTTTCTTTAGTTGACAATTTAGTTGTTTCTTTAGGTATGGCTTCATAATAATCGATTAATTGTGGCGGTAAAATAACGATTGGTATTCCACCATATTTAATAATTGCTTTACGGTAATTTTCAAATATGCAGATAATATTTTTGTTATTAATTGAACAATCAGCAATTCCAATTATTCCAATAATGGGTTTCATTTTATCACCATTTTTAGTATGCCTAATGTTCATTTTTCTATACAAAAAAAGCTTTAAAAAGCTTTTTTTACTATGGTCCAGTAGGTCCAGTAGGTCCAGTAGGTCCAGTAGGTCCGGTAGGTCCAGAAGCCCCAGTAGGTCCAGTAGGTCCGGTAGGTCCAGTAGCCCCAGTAGCTCCACTAGGTCCGGTAGGTCCAGTAGCCCCAGCAGCTCCACTAGGTCCAGTAGCCCCAGTAGCCCCAGCAGCTCCAGTAGGTCCAGTAGCCCCAGTAGGTCCAGTAGCGCCAGCAGGTATAGTTAAATTTAAAAAGAAATTAGGAGAGGTACCGGTTATAGATGCTGCAGCAGGTCCAGTAGTTACTGTACCAATAGTTAAAGTTGGTGTAACGCTAGGTCCGGTTGGCCCAGTAGCTCCAGTAGCTCCGGTTGGCCCAGTAGCGCCAGTTGCTCCAGTTCCCGCAGGTCCAATAGGTCCGGTTGCTCCAGTAGGTCCAGTAGCTCCAGTAGCCCCAGTAGCTCCGGTAGGTCCAGTAGCGCCAGTGGCACCGGTAGGTCCTGTTGCGCCGGCAGGAATAACGAAATCAAGAATAGCATTAGTATTGGTTCCAACATTTGTAACAGTAGCAGCACTACCAGGAATACCAGTTGTTGTAAAACCTACGGCAACAGTTGTTGGTCCGGCAGGTCCAGTTGGTCCAGTAGGTCCAGTAGCCCCAACACAAGTTACACATGAAGGCTTACATTTTTGATCTTGTTCAATTTTACACATTGCATTTTGATATATATCGTTAATAGTAATCACCTCATTTCTATATATAGAATATGTGAAAATATAATAAAATTGAATACTATAGTCTAAATATATTTAAAATAGTCTA
Source organism: uncultured Bacilli bacterium (assembly GCA_944363895.1). Lineage (GTDB taxonomy): Bacteria > Bacillota_I > Bacilli_A > RF39 > UBA660 > Faecisoma. The sequence goes on from CALVVP010000067.1 coordinate 21,602, forward strand.
AATAACGGTCAATAATTTTTACTTAATTAGCGTCAATAGAATGTATAATTTGTTTACTAATAATTAAAAAATGCAAGAAATTGCATTTTTTTTTAAATTTTTTTGGTAAAAAAAAGGAAATCGCCAACTTTTCGCCTATATAACTAGTAGAGGAGAATTTTAAACAAGAAAGGAGGAATTTAAAATGACCTCAAAATATTATACTGCGAAAAGTGAAGTTGTTTTTATGTATGTTGCTTTAAAAGCTTATACTATTTTAAAAAGAATAATCGAATTTACAATTGAAAAAGAAATCGAAGAAATAACGATTTTAAATCCTAACTTAATAACAGACAATATCAATAGTCGAATTCAAAAATTAGATTTATTAATTAAAACAAAAAATGAATATATCAATATTGAATTAAATTCTAATTTCGGTAATTTGACTAAAATCAG
>CALVVP010000068.1 GCA_944363895.1 uncultured Bacilli bacterium
TTTTAGGTGATTTAAAGAAAACAGCTGAAGCTTATCTAGGAGAAAAAGTAACTAAAGCCGTTATTACTGTTCCTGCATATTTTAACGATGCCCAAAGACAAGCAACTAAAGATGCTGGTAAAATTGCTGGACTTGAAGTTGAAAGAATTATCAACGAACCAACAGCTGCCGCTTTAGCTTATGGCCTAGACAAACAAGAAGAAAATCAAACCGTTTTAGTTTATGACTTAGGTGGTGGTACTTTCGATGTATCGATCCTTGAATTAGGTGACGGTGTATTTGAAGTTAAAGCAACTAGTGGTAATAATGAACTAGGTGGCGATGATTTCGATAAACGTATTATGGATTATTTAGTTGAACAATTTAAAAAAGAAAATAAAATTGATTTATCTAAAGATAAAATGGCTATGCAAAGAATTAAAGATGCTGCTGAAAAAGCTAAAAAAGATTTATCAGGAGTAACTACTACCCAAATTAGTTTACCATTCTTATCACAAGGTGAAGATGGACCATTACATTTAGAAATGAGTTTAACAAGAGCTAAATTTGAAGAATTATGTCATGATTTATTTGAAAGTACATTAGAACCAGTTAGAAAAGCCTTAAAAGATGCTAAATTAACGAAAAATGATATTGATAAAGTTATTTTAGTTGGTGGTTCAACGCGTATTCCAAAAGTTCAAGAATTAATTAAAAATGAAATTGGTAAAGAACCATCTAAAGGTGTTAACCCTGATGAAGTAGTTGCAATGGGTGCTGCTATTCAAGGTGGTGTCTTAACTGGTGATGTTAATGATATCGTCTTATTGGATGTTACACCATTGTCACTTGGTATCGAAACATTAGGTGGTGTATGTACAGTATTAATTCCAAGAAATACAACTATTCCAACAAGTAAATCAGAAATTTTCTCAACAGCCGCTGATAATCAACCAGCTGTCGATATCCACATTTTACAAGGTGAAAGAAGTATGGCTAGCGACAACAAAACATTAGGTCGTTTCCAATTAACTGGCATTCCTGCCGCACCAAGAGGTGTACCACAAATTCAAGTTACATTCGATATTGATGCTAATGGTATTGTTAATGTTAAAGCTAAAGACTTAGGTACTAATAAAGAACAAGCTATCACGATTACGGCAAGTACTAATTTAACTGATGAGGAAATTGATAAGATGGTTAAAGAAGCTGAAGCTAATCGCGAAGCTGATACTAAACGTAAAGAAGAAGCTGATCTTAAAAACGAAGCTGAACAATTAATCTTTATGACCGAAAAATCAATTAAAGATTTAGGTGATAAAGTTGATGCTAAAGATAAAGAAAAAGCTGAAGAACAAATTAAAGATTTAAAAGCAGCTTTAGAAAAAAATGACATCGAAGATATCAAAACTAAAAAAGATAAATTAAATGAAACAGCGATGGCTTTTGCAACTAAAGTTTATGAAGAAGCAGCTAAGAAAGCCGAGGAAGAAAACAAAGATAATATCGAAGAGAAAAAACCTGATGTTCAAGACGCAGAATTTGAAGAAAAATAAGGAAGTTCTAGCTAAACTAGAACTTTCTAGTGTAAAGGAGAAATTATGGGGAAATCACAACGTAAACGTGAAGAAATCGAAGAAAAATATACTTGGGATTTAAGCTATATTTATAAAAATGATAATGCTTGGCAAAAAGATTTTAATAAGATAAGTAAAGAAATTAAGCAAATAACTAATTTTAAAGGGATATTAGTAAACAATGCTCAAAATTTATTAGATTATTTAGAATTATCTTGCTTATTAGAAAGAAAATTATATAAATTATATTATTATGCTAATCTTAAACATGATCAAGATACAACCAATTCTAAATATCAAGAAATGTTAGGTAAAATTAAGAATTTATTAAATAAATATGAGGAATTAGATGCTTATGCTAATCCGGAATTGATGAGTGTCGATTATAATTTAATTAAAGAATTTTATAAACAAGAACCTAAATTAAAAGAATATAAATTTGTTTTAGAAAATATTTATCGTTTTAAAAAACATATTTTAAATGATAATATTGAAAAGATTTTGTCATCATTAAGTAAAGTTTTTGACAATCCTGAACAGACTTTTGCCATGCTAACTGATGCCGACATTAAATTTGGCATGATAACTGACGAATTGGGCCATGAAGTTGAATTAACAGAGAGTAATTATCGGGTGTTTTTACAATCGAAAAACCGCGATATAAGGAAAAAAGCTTTTGAACAATTGTTGGATAAATATGGTGAATTTAAAAATACCATTAGTTCAACTTTCGCTGGCAATGCGGAAATGCTTACTACTTTAGCTAAATTAAAAAACTATCATTCTAGTTTAGAAGCTTCTTTATTTAGTGATAATGTAAGTGTTAAAGTTTATAATAATTTAATCGATACAATAAATGATAATTTAGATGTCATATATAAATATTTTGCTTTAAAGAAAGATTTTTTAAAGTTAGATGAATTTCATTTATATGACCAATATGTCGATTTAGTTAAAAATACTACTAAAGAATATCCTTTTGAAGAAGGTAAAAGAATCGTCCTTAAAGCTTTAAGTGTCTTGGGTGAAGATTATATTAATAATTTAAATAAAGCATTTAATGAAAGATGGATCGATGTTTATAACAATGTTGGTAAAAGAGGTGGCGCTTATTCAAGTGGTTTTTATGATACAAAACCTTATGTTTTGTTAAATTATGAAAACACTTTAAATGATGTTTCCACTTTAGCGCATGAATTAGGCCATTCAATGCATACCTATTATTCTTGTTTAAATAATCCTTATCAATATTCGCATTATACAATATTTGTCGCTGAAGTTGCTTCGACGGTAAATGAATTATTACTAAATTTTTATTTATTAAATAATACTGATGACAAAGAAGAAAAAAAATATATCTTAAGTAATTTAATGGATTTATTTAAAGCGACTTTATATCGGCAAACTATGTTTGCTGAGTTTGAAAGAGATATGCATAAAAAACTGGAAAAAGGTGATGTTTTAACGCATGAATTATTATGCAATGAATATTATAAATTGAATTTAAAATATTTTGGTTCCAATGTTGTTGTTGATGACTTAATTAAATATGAATGGGAAAGAATACCGCATTTCTATTATAATTTCTATGTTTATAAATATGCTATCGGTTTATCTTGTGCTTGCTATATTGTCGATGGTATATTAAATCGAAAAGATGATACCTTAAAAAATTATCTTAAATTTTTAAGTAGCGGTGGTCGTGATTATCCAATTAATGAACTCAAAATAGCTGGTATTGATGTAACTAATAAAGAAGTTATAGAAAGTGCTATTAAGATGTTTGACAGTTTTATTGAACAGTTTAAAAAATTAATGTAAAGAAGGTGAAGTATGAAAAAAGATTATTATGAAATATTAGGGGTTTCGAAAACAGCTACCCAAGATGAAATAAAATCAGCTTTTCGTAAATTAGCTAAGAAATATCACCCTGATGTTTCCAAAGAAGAAAATGCTGCGGAAAAGTTTAAAGAATGTCAGGAAGCTTATGCCGTTTTATCTGATGAAAACAAAAGAAAACAATATGATCAATATGGTCATGCCGCATTCCAAAATAATGGTAGTACCAGTTATGATTTCTCAGGTTTTGATTTTTCTGATATTTTTAGTGATTTATTTGGCTCTAGCTTTGGTTTTAACTTTGGTGGCAATAGTAATAGAGGAAAATCGCGCGGTCGAGATAAAATTATGCGTGTTGACTTAAGTTTTGAAGAAGCTGCTTTTGGTACTAAAAAGACGATTAATTTAGATACTTATGATGAATGTGATTCTTGTCATGGTAAAGGTGGCTTTGATGAAGAAGTTTGTCCTAATTGTCACGGAACTGGAACTGTAACTGCTGAACAAAGAACTTTATTTGGCTCATTTATGACTAAAACAACTTGTCCTAAATGTTCTGGTAAGGGAAGAACTTATAAAAGAAGTTGTAGTAAATGTTCCGGAACCGGAAAAGTCCGCGTAAATAAAGATATCGAAATTAAAATACCAGCTGGAGTTGATACAGGTAATCAACAAAGAGTAGCTGGATATGGTGAATACGGGCAAGCTGGCAATGGTGATTTATATTTAGAATATCGTGTTAGAGAACATGAATTATTTAAACGAGATGGAAATGATATATATTTAGAAGTCCCTTTAACTATTACCGAGGCAATTTTAGGTTGTAAAAAAGATATCCCAACTTTAACTGGTAAAGTAAAATTAACGATTGAACCTGGTAGTAATACTGGTGATAAATTACGCTTAAAAGGAAAAGGAATCGAAGATGTTCATAGTTATCGCAAAGGTGATATGTATGTTATTTTAAAAGTTATTATGCCTGATAAGTTATCGCGTGATCAAAAGAAATTATTTGAACAATTAGATAAAACTGATTTAGAAACTAGAGAATTTAAAAAATTTAATGATTATTTAAAGAAACATTAATGATAAATAGATTACTATTTATCATTTTTTTATAAAAAAAAAGAGTTATTATAAACTCTTATTTATTTCTAATAAAACGAATCCATATTCATTTTGATATTGGTTATATAATGTTTCCAATGTTCCAGTTAGGACAGGATTAGTTGTAATTGTATATCGATCAAAAGCAATTGTTTCTAAATTAGGATAACTTGTTTTAAAATTTTCTAATTCATCAGGATATAATAGTTCAATTACTGATAAAATACTATTATATGTTAAACTAGTTAAGTTATCTTTTTCACCAATTAAAATTGTCGTTGTATTTTCGTCGCCTTCTTTATATAACATTAAATTTCCTTTTGGTATTTGAACAGTTCCTGTTCCTTCTAAAAAGTCACGATAACTTTCTAAATCGCTCACTTCAATATACATAGTATTTAAACTTGAAGTATCGATTTTAGTATCAATATTAATTCTTGCTTGATAATTACCATTTTCTAATTGTGTTAAAGTGATACCATTAACTGCTGTTGTATTTAAATCAATAGCAGCTAAATAACTATAAACTTCATTGACATCTAAGCCATGGAATTGACCGATATTATCACAAATTATTAAGAATAATAAATTGCTAGTTAAATCATTTGAATCAATTTCAAATAGTAAATCTCTATTTTCTAAAGTAAATAAATAACTATCGGTTTGACCATCGGTTGTAACATCAATAGCAATTTCATTGTTATTATTAATATTAGCAGTTATTTCGCTTGTTTCTCTTAATTGATTAACATTTTCATTGCTGTTAAAATTATTCAAAATATCGTTTAAAGTAATCTGTGGTGTAACAGGAGTCTCTGGTGTATCAGGATTTTGTGGTGTATCAGGTGTATTTGGTGTATCTGGTTCTGAATTGTTAAAGAATGTAAAATATACAATTACCCCAATTGCCGCTATTACAACCACTAATAATATTAATAGAATTGGATTAATTTTTTTCTTTTTTGGTTTTTGATTATTTTCTTCGTTATTATTAACTTCTTCATTTTCTTTTGGTGCTTCTTTTTCTATCAATATTTCTTTTTTGACTATTTCATCGGGATTTAATGGGTTGACTAAGTTTAATTCTTGTTGATTATTAGTTGGCTGTGAACTAGTCTGATTGATATTAGCACTTGTCGTAGGTTGAGAAACAGGAGTAGGACTAGTTTGTGTAGTAGTAGGTCTTACTGGACTAGGACTAGTTTGCGCAGTAGTAGGACTTACTGTATTAGGATTAGCTTGCGTAGTAGTAGGTCTTACTGGACTAGGACTAGTTTGCGTAGTAGTAGGACTTACTGGACTAGGACTAGTTTGCGTAGCAGTAGGATTTACTGGACTAGGATTAGTTTGCGTAGCAGTAGGATTTACTGAACTAGGACTAGCTTGAGTAACAGTAGGATTTACTGAACTAGGGTTAGTCTGAGTCGTAGTAGGATTTGTTGAATTAACTTGAGTATTGTGATTAACCTCACTAAGATTAGTTTGCGTATTCATAGTTTGATTTGTGTTATTCACAGGTTGCGGATTTTGATTAGAAATGTTGTTTAATGATTGATTATTTTGTAAATTATTTTCATTCATAATATTTTACCCTCTTTTCTATAATAACATTATATCATTAATGTTTAAAAAGAAACAATAGAAAAATGAATAAATATTAAAATGTTTACACTTACTCATCATATTTAATAGTAGGAATAGCATCATCAAGATTATAATCATTCGATGGTTCTGTACCTTTTAAATAATATTGAATAACACTTTTTTTCGTTTCTTCAGTAGCCAATTTACCAGTTATCGGATCAACTAAAACACCAACAACATTATTGGGCATAGAATACCAATTATCTTCTTTACCATCAAGATATTTTTCAATAATATCTGCCCATAAGTTTTTATTAGCAGTTGTATCGCCATACTCTAACTCACGATTATCATCATAACCACTCCATACACCAACGACAACATCTTTATTATAACCGAATACTAAATGGTCATATTCTGTTGTTCCTGTCTTAATCGCATATTTTCTAGTTAATTTATGGGCAATTACATAAGAAGTAGGGTAAGTATAGCCAATAAAATTACCATTAGAAGTATTAGCTAATAATTCACTTAAAATATAAGTAATACTTTTATTCAAAACAGCTTCTTTGGTATCTTTATGTTCATATAAAACATTACCATTGATATCTTCGACACGACTAATAAAATATGGTTTGACACGATATCCTTCGTTAGCTAAAACAGCATAAGCATTAGTCATTTCTAAAAGACTAATCGGTTGACTACCTAAAGCAAGGGAAGGAATACTATCTAGTTTAGTAGTGATACCAACTCTTTTCATCGTATCTACTAAAACATCACTACCTAAAAATAAATGAGTTTTAACAGCATATATATTGTCAGAATAAGCGATAGCTGCGGCTAGAGATATTTCTTGATTGGGATATTGGTCACCATAGTTAGTTGGACTATAGGTTTGATCTTCAGAAAATACAAAAGTTGTTTTTTCACTAGTAAAAGTAGTCGAAGCGGTAAAGTTATTTTCTAAAGCAGCATAATATAAAAAAGGTTTAATTGTTGAACCAACGCTGCGATTATTAGATAATGCCCGATTATATTGACTTTTGCTATAATTGACGCCACCGACTAGTCCCAAAACAGCTCCAGTATTAGGATCCATAACTATACCAGCTGCTTGAATATCGTTAGTAATATTTTCGTCAATGGAAGTTTCGATTGCTTCTTGGGCTTTCAAGTCTAAAGTTGTGTATATTTTTAAACCACCAGTTTGAATTAAAGAACTAGGAATTGAAGATATTGATTGTAATTCTTCAATTACCGCATCTTGAAAATACATAATTGAATCTAATTCTTCACTTTCTTCTTTGTCATCGAATTTTAATTCTTCATTATAAGCTGTATTAAGTTGTTCTTCAGCAATATAACCGTCGCGTTCCATTGCTTTTAAAACCACTAATTGTCTTTGCTTAGAAGATTCATAATTAGCAAAAGGTGAGTATTCACTGGGACGATTGGGAATTCCAGCTAACATCGCCGCTTCCGCTATCGATAAGTCAGAAGCACTTTTACCAAAATAATATTTACTAGCATTTTCAATGCCAAATACGCCGCCATAATTAATTGTATTTAAATATCCTTCAATTATATCTTCTTTTGAATAGTGAGTTTCTAAACGAATTGTTAACCAAGCCTCATTGATTTTTCTTTCCCAAGTTTTATCAAAATCCAAATACATATTTTTCGCATATTGTTGCGTAATTGTTGAAGCACCTTCATTTTTAGTTCCACTTCTAATATTATTGTACATTGCTTTAGCTATTCTTAAAAAATCAAACCCATGATGACTAAAAAAGTGGCGATCTTCGATGGAAATTGTCGCATTAATAATATCTTGATCTAAATTTTCATAACTAATCCATTCATCAGTTCCTGTGATTAAATTTTCATTTTTATCATAAAAATAATAACTTTTTGCACTATTAACAGTTAATTTAGGACTCATCCAAGCATATAAATAAATACCACCATAACAAACAATTCCTATAACAACCATAACAATAGTTATTTTAGTTAAATTTTTAAGAATTTTTTTACTTTTTTTCATATTTCTCACCTATATTTATTATTGCTATAAATATTAAAAATATAAGTGATTTTTAATTAGTTTTATGATATAATGTCAAAAAAAGAAAGAGATGTTTATGAGCAAAATTGATGTTAAAGTTATTATTAAAAATAATGATGAAGTAAGTGAAGAAAAATATATGGCTTTAAAGAATAATCAGAAAATAGAATATTTGGAAAAGGAATTTAAAACTTCTTTATTTTTAAAAGATATAGTTAAAATAAAACGAGAAAATGCTGATTATTTATTTATGATGGAATTTATTCCTAATAAAGAAACAAAAGGAAGTTGTAAATTAAAAAAAGAAAATATTACCATTGATTTAGAAATATTAACTGATTATATTATTATCGAAGAAAATGTTATTATAATTAAATATAAAGTTTTAACGACACAACAAGATGTTCTATTTAAATTAGAAATGTAAAATAATAGTATATTTTCAATAAGTTGCAACATATTATAAAAATAGTCTTGACACATTTTGAAAATATGTTAAAATGGGACTGATATATTTATGCAAGGAGGTAATTAGAATGTTAAAAAATATGAAATTAGAAGAATTAGAAATATTATCTTATGCTGATTTAACAGAATTGATTTTAAAAGAAGAAAACAAAACATTTACAACACCAGTTATTTTCCGGAAGATTTGTGATTTATTAGGATATACTGATGAGGAATATACTGATAAAATAGGTGATTATTATACTTCTTTAACTACTGATAAAAGGTTTGTTTTCCTTGATAATAACGAATGGGATTTAAGAGAAAAGAATCCTGTTGATATTGTTTTAGATGACGAAGAAGATGAGGATGAAGAAATCGAAGATGAAGAAGAAGAAGCAATTGATGAATATGAAGAAGATATTGATTCAGCACTTGAAGATGAAGAACTAGATGATAATGACGAAGAGTTAGATGATTTAGCTATTTTAACTGATGAAGAATTAGAAGAAAACTAATTCTTTTTTCGTATAAAAATAATTTTTTTGTGCAAAATAAAGTAGGAGATGATAAAATGAACGAAAATAATGAGTTATTAGAACATATGTATCAAGATAGTGAAATGGCGACTTATGCTTTAGAAACTTTAATTAATGATTTAAAAGGAAAAGATAATAAAATAATCAAAGTTTTAGAAGATATTTTAAAGGAGTATGAATCTTATTATAAAGATTTTAAAAAGCAATTAAAAAAAGAAAAAATAAATCCTAAAAGTAGTGGGATGATGGCTAAAATTGGTTCTAGTTTCGGAATAAAAAAAGAAGTTGTTGTCGACAATAGTGATTCCCGAATTGCTGATATGTTAATTAAAGGCATAACGATGGGAACTTTAGATATGGAAAAAAAGATAAGTAAGTATCAGGAAAATGCCGATAAAAAAACTTTAAAACAAGCGGAAAACTTTTTAAAGTTTCAACAAAAGACAATCGAAGATTTAAAAAAATTTTTATAGTTTTGCCATTTTATTAAAATATGATATAATATACTCGAAATGGAATTTTAGGAGTGAATTTTAGTGATACAGGCGATATATTATATTTTATTTATTTTTTCTTTGACATACGGATTATATTTTTTAGTTACTGGTTTTTTTGGATTTAAAAATATCCATAAAAAGATTATCAGAAAACATAAACCGAAACATAAATTTGCTATATTAATTGCTTCCCGAAATGAAGAAGGAGTAATTGGTCATTTAGTTAAAAGTTTATTGTTGCAAGATTATCCAAAAGAATTATATGATGTTTATGTAATTCCCAATAACTGTACTGATGATACGGAAAAAGTAGCTAAAGAAGCTGGTGCTAAAATAATCAAATGTACAGTTCCGACTAAATCAAAAGGTGAAGTTTTAAAATTTACTTTTGACAAATTATCTAAACATAAAGATATCGATGCTTATATTATTTTTGATGCGGATAATGTCGTTCATCCGGAATTTTTAGCCCGTATGAACGATGCTTTATGTGACGGTCACAAAGTTGCTCAAGGATTTAGAGATAGTAAAAATCCTAGTGATAACTGGATTAGTGGTAGTTATTCGATTTTTTATTGGATTCAAAATTTCTTTTTTAGTAAAGCTCGGATGCAGATGGGTGGTTCATCAAGTATCAATGGTACCGGTTTTATGGTTAAAAAAGAAATTATCGATGAATATGGTTTTAATACTGTGACTTTGACAGAAGATGTTGAATTTACCGCACAATGTGCTTTAAATGGTATTAAAATTGTTTTTGTCGAAGATGCAATTACTTATGATGAACAACCAACCGAATTTAAAGCTTCTTGGAAACAAAGAAAAAGATGGTCAATGGGGAATATTCAATGTTTTAGATATTATAGTAGAAGATTAGGAAGAACTTATCTTAAAACAAGTTTTTTACCTTGCTTGGATATGCTGTTATCTTTTATGGCACCATATATGCAAATATTAGCCACTCTTTTAACTGTTATTTTGATTGTTTTTAGAATATTCGGTGTTCAATTGTATGATGTATTTGCTTATATGTATTCATATGGCGCTTTATTCTTTTTAGCTGCTTATTTAGCTAATGTTATTATCAACATATTCGTTGTTGTCTATAATAAGAAAAATGTTAAAGAAATTATGTCTGGTATTTTATTATTTACTATTTTTATGTTGACTTGGATTCCAATTAACTTTATCTGTTTATTTAAAAAAGATTTAACTTGGGAACCGATCAAACATAAAAGAAGTATGGGAATTGATGAAATAAAGAAATAATTTTATAAAAAATGTTTAAAATACAAATGGTGAAAGTTTATGAAAAAAATTATTTTAACTTTTACTATTTGTTTTTTTGTTTTTTTAAGTATTAATTCCAAAAAAGAAGTATATCCCACTTTTAACTTGATAAATAATGATTATTCTTTTTATATTTTAGAATTTAAAAATCAAAATATTTCGACTAATAATTTCAATCGTTATTTTGAAAATATTGATGTTATTTGGATTGAACCAGATATTAATCCTTTATATAAGCAAGTAAAAACTAGGTATCAATTTAAAAATATCGATAGTTTTAAAGAAGAGTTTGTTAATGAACTTATTCAAAAAGGTTATCGTCGGGAAGCTTTGAATTTAAAAATTGCTGGCATAAAGATTAAAAAAATAAAAGTATACAGTAGTGAAAGTGTTATTACAAATTTAAAAATAGAAAATATGATATTTGACACAATTGACACATGAAGGCTTTAATATTATAGAAAAAAATGGTATAATTATAAAGGTGAAGAAAATGCTAATTAAAAATGTTGATATCAATTATCTTGATTATGGACAAAAAAATAGTCAAGCGATTGTTTTACTCCATGGTTGGGGGCAAAATATTCAAATGATGCAAGGAATTGGCAATCATTTTAAAGATACTCATCGGATTATAATTTTAGATTTGCCTGGTTTTGGTAAAAGTCCTGAGCCTAATACCGTTTGGACAATCGATGATTATGCCGATGCTTTAAAAGAACTGTTAGATAAACTAGGTGTTGATAATCCGATTATTATTGGACATTCTTTCGGAGGAAAAATAGGATTATTATATGCTACTAAATATGCTGTTTATAAACTTGTTTGTTTAGCAAGTCCTTTTAAGAAAAATATCGCTAAACCATCTTTAAAAACGAAAATCCTTAAAAATGCTAAAAAGATTCCCGGTTTAAATAAGTTAGAAGGACTTGCTAAAAAACATATTGGTTCAACCGATTATAAGAAAGCAAGTGAAATGATGCGTAAAATAATGGTTGAACATGTTAACTATGATATATCGGATAAGTTAAGTCAAATAAAATGTCCCACTTTATTAATTTGGGGAACTTTAGATAAAGCAGTTAGTATTGAAGATGCTTATGAGTTAGAAAAATTAATTGCTAATTGTGGCTTAGTAACTTATGAAGGTTGTAGCCATTATGCCTATTTAGAAAGATTTGATCAAACAATTAGAGTTTTAAAAAGTTTTATAGGAGATGATAAGTAATGAAAATAAAAGTAGGAGTTATTTTTGGTGGAACGACAGTTGAACACGAAGTTAGTATTATTTCAGCTGTTCAAGCGATGAATCATTTAAATAAAGAAAAGTATGAAATTTATCCCATTTATATTGCCAAAGATCGGACTTGGTATACTGGTAAAATGTTAGCTGATATCGATATGTATCGTGATTTTGACACTTTAAAAAGATATGCTAAGAAAGTAATTTTATATAATAAAAATGGTGCTTTTAGATTACAATCTTTAGGTTTATTTCGAACGATAATTGCTGATTTGGATATTGTTTTACCAGTAGTTCATGGCAATAACATGGAAGATGGAACGATTCAAGGATATTTAGAAATGGTTGGCGTTCCTTATGTCGGCAGTAATGTTTTAGGTTCTAGCTTGGGGCAAGATAAAGTCGTTATGAAACAAATTTTTGAAAGTTTAAATTTACCAGTTGTTCCTTATGTTTGGTTTTTTGACAATGACTATTATTTAGATAAAGAAGAAATTATTAAAAAATGTAAAAAATTAGGTTTTCCCGTTATTGTCAAACCGGCTTCTTTAGGAAGTAGTGTGGGGATTACTTATGTTAAAAGTATTGAAGATTTAGAAAGTGCAATCGAAGAAGCTATTAATTATGATACTAAAATAATAGTTGAAAAAACTGTGGAAAATTTGATTGAAGTTAATTGTAGTGTTTTGGGTAATTACCAAAGTCAACAAGCTAGTACTTTAGAAGAAGTTATGAGTACCGCTGAATTTTTAACTTATCAAGATAAATATTTGGGTGGCGGTAAAACTAAAATGCCTGCCAAAGGTTCTAAGGTAATGGCTGGAGCTAATCGTATTATTCCTGCTCGTTTAGATGAAAAAACGACTAATAAAGTTAAGGAACTAGCTAAAGAAGTATTTAGAGCCCTCAATTTAAGTGGAGTATGTAGAGTTGACTTTTTAATTGATGGCAAAAGTAATAAAATTTATATTAACGAGCCAAATACGATTCCGGGTAGTTTATCATTTTATCTTTGGGAAGCTACCGATAAACCTTATGAACAATTATTAGATGAGATGATAACTTTAGCAATCAAACAATATAAACAAAAACATCAAAAAACATTCTCTTTTGAAACTAATATTTTAAGTAATTTTAGTGGTAGTAAAGGTGTTAAAGGAAAATTAAAATAATCATCAGGAGGCAGTCATGAAGCTTACAAAAAAACAAAACATATTTTTAGCTAAAAAGGTATTGGTAGCTAATATATATAATAGTGCTAAATTAGAAGGAATTAATACAACTTATCCCGATACCAAAACTATTTTAGACGGGGTGAATGTTTCTAGTTTAAAATTAGATGAAATAAATTGTATTTTGAATTTAAGAGATGCTTGGAATTTCGTGCTAAAAAACATTGAAAGTCCTGTCAATTTAGATTTTGTGTGTAAAGTGAATTCATTTGTTTCCAGAAATGAATCATTAGAGTGGGGGACATTGCGAAATGGTAAAGTTGGAATAAATGGTGTGGATTATATTCCTGAAGTTCCTATAAAAGAAGAAATCGAAAATGAAATAAATAGGATATTGTTAGAAGAAAATGCTGTGGAAAAAGCGATTAAGTTAATGTTTTATCTGATGCGAAGTCAAATTTTTTGGGATGGAAACAAACGAACAAGCATGCTTGTGGCAAATAAAATAATGATTGAAAATGGTTGTGGAATAATAACTATTAAAGAAGAATATATCAATGAATTTAATAAATTATTAACGGATTTTTATAATACCAATGATATGACTAAAATAAAACAATTTATTTATGATAACTGTATATTTGGACTAGAAATAATAAATTAAAACCAGCAAAAGCTGGTTTTAATTTTTTTATGAACGGAGACTTAATTTTGGTCTTGTTATATAATAACTAATTTAAATTTATTAAAAAATACATTGATATATTTCAAAACAAATATAGGCATTGAAGCCTTTAAATATAAGACTAAATGCCTGTTTGTCTTTATATATCAATAAATTGTGATTTTTACTGGTGACCAGTACGGGATTCGAACCCGTGAATGCTGCCGTGAAAGGGCAGTGTGTTAAGCCACTTCACCAACTGGCCAATGGCGCCTCAAGTAGGACTCGAACCTACGACCCCTTGATTAACAGTC
>CALVVP010000069.1 GCA_944363895.1 uncultured Bacilli bacterium
GATTAACAGTCAAGTGCTCTAACCGACTGAGCTATTAAGGCGTAATGGTGGGCCTGACAGGACTTGAACCTGTGACCCCACGCTTATCAAGCGTGTGCTCTAACCAACTGAGCTACAGGCCCAAAATCAAAATGCTCTTTAAGTATACCTTATTTTTTACCATTTGGCAAGTACTTTTAGCAATTTTTTTTAATTTTTTTACTATTTTACCTTTGAAAAGAAGTTATTAAAGAGCAAAATACTATTTTCATCCATTAAAGTTTCAGGATGCCATTGAACACCAATAAAGAAATTTTTATTAGTATCTTCGATTGCTTCAATAATATTTGCTTTACCACTTACATGTAAATCGGTTTGGACGATATAAGATTGATGGCGACTATTGACCATTATTTTATCTTTTTTTAAAATATTATATAATTTAGAATTTTTATCAATATCTACTTCATGGACATATAAATTATTACTTTTATGGCCAATTATATCATCCATTACCCCATTAAAAGCCATCGCCATAGTTTGCATACCTAAGCATATTCCTAATGTGGGAATATTATTCTGATACAAATATCTTGTAATAAGAATATCGATGTCATAATAATCCGAACCGCCTTGTAAAATGAATCCGGAACATAAATCGATTAACGGTTTTATTTTTTTAAACTCTCTATCACTATTATTTGTAAAATCGACAATTATCCCTAAAGGAATAAAATTATATTTTTTAACGACATCGATGATTTCTTGATTGAAAGTTATTTTATCATCATTTTTTCGACCGATTATCCCGATAAACATTATTAATCACCTAATATATTATATGTTTTAGGAAATATTTTTTATCTAAAAAATATAATTTAATGGGAGGTAAAAATGAAAAAAAGCTTTTGGAAAAATTATCGATTTCCAATCATCTTATTATGTTCAATTATTATTGGATGTATATTAGGAATTTGCTTAAAAGAGGATGCAGTTATTTTAAAACCATTTGGTAGTGTATTTTTAAATTTAATGTATACTATCGTTGTCCCACTAGTTTTCTTTACAATATCAAGTAGTATTGCTAATATGGTCAATTTGAAACGCTTAGGAAAAATTTTAAAATATGTGTTTTTAATTTTTATCGTAACAAGTGCCATAGCCGCTGTTTTAATGTTAGTTGTCATTAAAGTAATTGATCCAGTAGGTAATGCGAATATTGTATTAGAAGCAGGGGAACAAACTAGCGTTAGTATTGGTGAGCAAATTGTTGCTGCCATTACGGTTACCGATTTTACTGAATTATTATCTCGCGAGCATATGTTACCATTAATCATCTTTTCTATTCTTTTTGGAATAGGGGTTGCATTAGTTGGTGACAAAGCTAAAAATGTCGCACGCAGTTTAGAAGCAGTATCGGAAGTAATGATGAAAATAGTAAGAATTATAATGTATTATGCCCCAATTGGACTATGTGCTTATTTTGCTTCTTTGATTGGTGAATTTGGTCCACAATTAATTGGTAGCTATGCGAAAAGTATGATTTTATACTATATAATGTGTGTTGTTTATTTTGTTATCTTTTATACATTATACAGTTATTTATCAGATAAGAAAAAAGGAATTAAATTATTTTATAAAAATATTTTACCAGCCACCGCAACCTCTTTAGCAACCCAATCATCTTTAGCTAGTTTACCAACTAATTTAGAAACAGCTAGTGATATTGGTGTCCCAAAAGATATAAGAGAAGTAACTTTACCTATTGGAGCGACCATGCATATGGAAGGTTCTAGTATGGGGGCGATATTGAAAATTGCTTTCTTATTTGGTATATTCAATATGTCATTTACCGGAATTGATACTTATTTAATTGCGATATTAATTGCGGTTCTATCAGCGGTTGTTATGTCAGGAATTCCTGGTGGTGGTTTAATCGGTGAAATGCTAATTGTATCTTTATATGGATTTCCTTTGGAAGCTTTCCCAATTATTGCGACAATCGGTTGGTTAATTGACCCACCAGCAACTTGTTTAAATGTTGTCGGGGATGTGTCTAGTTCGATGATGGTAACTAGATTAGTTGAAGGTAAAAATTGGGCACAAAAAATAGGCTAACTGCCTATTTTTTAATTATTTTAGTAATATCATTATTTTCAAAAGCTCTTAATACTTCGATGGGAATAGCAAATATAATTGTATTTGATTGATCAGAACTAACATCGTTTAAAGTTGATAAAGTTCTTAAATGTAATGCACCTGGTGTTGTAGACATTATTTCCGCAGCTTTAGCTAAGTTTTTAGAAGCTTCAACTTCTCCCGCTGCTTTAGTGATAACAGCTAATTTTTCTCTTTCAGCTTCGGCAGCTTTAGCTAAAACTCGTTTCATTTCTTCCGGTAGAGAAATATCTTTTAATTCGACATTTTCTACTTTAATCCCCCATGGGTCAGTAGCTTGATCAATTAAATTACAAATTTCCGTGGAAATTTTTTCTCTTTCTCCTAATAATTCATCTAGTGAAACTGCTCCAACCGCATTACGCATTGTTGTTTGAGCTAATTGACTAACAGCATATCTAAAGTTTTCAACCGCTAAAATAGCTTTTGAAGCATCAAATACTTTATAATAAATAACAGCATTGATTTTTACTGAGACATTATCTCTAGTAATTGCTTCTTGCTCTGGAACATCGACTGCTTTAGTTCTGATATCCACCTTTTTATAAGATTGAAAAATAGGAATTACTAAACGCCAACCTGGGTCCATCATTTTAGTAAATTTTCCCGTCGTAAATTTAACGCCTCTTTCGTATTCATCAATTTGTTTAATTGAAATTAAAATAATAAAAGCAATAATTACAAAAACAATCCACATAAATAAAACCTCCTTAATTAATTATATAAATTTTTTTGCAATAATTCAATATTTTCTCTCATTAATGTGAAATAATCTTGTTTATTACTAATTTCATTTTCCGTCAAATTAGTTAACATATGTAATTTAATTATTTCGACATCAGTTCCTTCGATTAAGTTATTAATTGTTTCGTTTGGTTCATCATATTGTCTAATATAGATATATTTGATTGTTCCATTATCAATTAAAGTTTCAACATCGCTGATTGTTTTTTGGGTTAAATTTTCGTTTTCTTCTAACGAATAAACGGTTAAGCCAAATTTATCACGTGATAAAAAATTAAACATATCATTATTCGTAACAATAATTTTATTTTCCGCATTTTTAGTTGTATCGGCTAGTTCTGAACCTAATTTATCTAATTGTTCTTTTAATGTTTCAAAATTATTTTCTATTTCCTGTTTTAAATAATAATTGTCGATATATTCGTCAAACCCGTTTTTGATATTGCGAGCTAAAGTTAAAAGACGTGAGGGATCAAGCCACATTTCTTCTAATCCATAAAACTCGTCAGTAGTTAAATTGTCGGCGGCATTGATAATTTTTAAATTCCGATTGTTTTCTAACATCGGTTTAACATAGTCACCCTCATATAATAATGAATTGAAAATAAATAAATCAGTTTGACTAATATCACTAATTTGTTTTTCTGTTAAGGTATATAATAGATTATCACATTGTTCTTCACATTTGTCTAATTGAATATTAACGCCATTTGGATAAATGCTATTAATATTACCATAATCACCATATAAAATTTCAGTTACAAATTGAACGGGATAAATAGTCGTATAGATGTTGATATCCTCCATACTATCTCTTTTGAAACATCCTGTTAAGCATAACATACTTAATAAAACTAAAATTACTTTTTTCACTTTTTTACCTCTTTTCTTGGTGGTACGGGGTCATACCCTTTAGTACCAAAAGGATTACAACGAATAATCCTTTTAATTGTTAAGATACTTCCTTTTAAGCTTCCATGCGTTATAATTGCTTCAATTCCATAATTTGAACAAGTAGGAATATGACGACAACTATTATGCCATGGTCCAGGGATCATTTGATAGACTTTAATGAATCCTAATAAAAAATATTTCATAAAATAATTATACCTTAAAATAAATAAAAAGTAAATTTTATTTTCAAATATGGTATAATTGGTATGGTGATTAATTTGAAAAAGCTATTGAATCAGTTAAACATAAATTATAATAATGAAAAATTATATTTAACAGCTTTGACTCATAGTTCGTATGCTAATGAACACAATCTTGAAAGTTATGAGCGATTAGAATATTTAGGTGATGCCGTTTTAGAAGTTATTATCAGTGAATATTTATATAAAAATACTTCTTATGAAGAAGGGATAATGACTAAAATGCGGGCTAAATATGTCTGTGAAGATGCGAACTTTGAATATGCTACTAAATTACATTTAAATGATTATTTAAGATTAGGTCATGGTGAGGAAGAAAACGGTGGACGTACCCGAAAAGCTATTGTCGCCGATGTTTTTGAAGCTTTTATTGGAGCAATTTATTTAGATTGTGGTTTCCAACGCGTTAAAAAATTTATCTATGATAATGTTATTCCTTTAATTGAAAATAAAGAAATTAATTTTGATAATGATTATAAATCAATTTTACAGGAATTGGTGCAAACAGATAAAAGATCTTTAGAATATGTCGTAGTTAATGAAACTGGTCCTGCCCATAACAAAACATTTACAGTTGTTGTCAAAATCGATGATATTATTTATGGTGAAGGTGTCGCCCATAGTAAAAAATTAGCTGAACAAAATGCCGCTTGTGATGCTTTAAAGAAGGCCCAAAATGGATGAATTAATTTCTTCCTTTTTTGAACAATGTGCCCAAGGGCAAGTTTGTGTTGGGGAATTATTTTATAATTTACACTTTACAATCAATCACTATTTAGATGATACTGTACCAGTTATAAAAGTTAAAAATAAAGAACAATTTTATAACTATATAAAAGAATTTATTAGTCTATTTAATTTAACTAGCGATGAAGATATTTTAAAAAAATTAGTTTATTTATTTTCTAATTTAAGTTTTTCTGATTTTTCTGATGTTGAATTATATATTAAACGTAACATTGACTTTGTTAAAAATAGATTATTAAAAAATAAAAATATTCCTTTTTTAGATGAAGAAATAACAATTACTACTTGTGAATATTATCAAGAAAGTCCTTATTGTTTTATAAGTTGTATTACTAATGGTCATGATAAATATGAATTACCTATTATCAGTTATGGTATTAGTGATGGGATTTGTTATATTTTTGCTGTTCAAGACAAAAATTTAGATAAAAATAGTAGTTATGGCAAAAAAATTAAAAGATTGTTATATAAAATAAATAGTGGAGTATATGAAGCAGAAAGTTTAGAATATAAAGCTTATAAAGAAAATAAATCTAGTTATTATTCTGAAAATATCAGTGATGTTTCACCTAGTGCGGTTTTAAGTTTATCTATTTTTTTAAAACAATTATTTGATGAAGGTATTACCAAAGTGAAGGTAGTTCCGTTTTTACCAATTAGATATAATGCTAAGAAAAAAGCTTATCAATTAAAAATAGATTATCTTATTAAAAAAGAAAATTTAAATTTAGTTGCCCAAAATGAATTAAAACAACAATATGCTGATGAACATTTAAGAATTCAAAACAATTTAACGCAAAAATTTCTCCGTAATTTTTTTAGAATTAATTATCATTTTCCTAATGTTAGTATATGGGCTTATCCTTTTGATTACGATGAATATTTATATATTAATTTAGGTGAATTTGTTAAAAGTGACGATGTTTTAAATACGATGGTTTTGGGTGTTGAAAAAAAATTAAAATAAAGGTAAAATATAAAGAGGTGATTTTTAATGGGAAGAGCTTATGAAGTAAGAAAAGCTAGTATTCAAAAAACAGGAGCAGCGCGTGGCAAAATTTATAGTATGTATGCTAAAGAAATATATCAAGCTGCAAAAAATGGGGGAACTAGTTTAGAAAGTAATTCGGTTTTAAAACGATTAGTTGAAAGAGCTAAAAAAGAACAAGTTCCTGCTGATATTATTAAAAGAGCTATCGATAAAGTAAATAGTGGGGTTGATGAAACATATACTAAAAATACTTATGAAATGTTTGGTCCAGCTGGTTCTACTTTAATTATCGAATGTTTAACAGATAATGTCAATCGTACTGTTAGTGATTTAAGAGCAGTTGTTAATAAATGTCATGTTAAATTAGGTAATGTTGGTAGTGTGTCTTATAATTATGATCATTTATGTGTCGTTAGTTTTAAAGGATTATCTTTAGAAGATACTTTGAATACTTTGATTAGCGATGATGTTGATGTTAAAGATATTGAAGAAGATGCTGATGAAATAGTTGTTTATGGTGACCCACAAGATTTGTTTAAAATTAAAGAATCGATTGTTAAAGTATTACCAAATGTTGTTTTTGATATGGATGAAATAACGATGTTACCGAAAGAGAAAATAGAATTAACTGGTGATGATTTAGAACTATTTAATAAATTATTAACTATGTTAGATGAAGTTGAAGATGTTTCAAATGTCTATCATAATGTTTCCAATGTTTAATTGTACTTAAATTGTACAATTTTTCTTTTGTTTAATCTTGACTAATAACTTGTTTTAAGATAAAATTTATATAGAAATAGAGGTATTTGAAATGAAAAAAGATGTATATGAATTAGCAAATTGCAAACCTGGGGGGGGGCAAAATCTTTATAAAATAAGGGTAAATTGCCAATTTCATAATTTAAAACAAGAAAATTATTATCGTTTAAACCTTTTTAATCCTTACAAAAAATATTGTTTATTTTAGATAAAACACTAAAAAATAGTGCATAATAGAAGTGAGGAGAATAGATATGAAAAAAGGTTTTACATTGATTGAATTATTAGGAGTAATTATATTGTTGGCGATAATCTCTTTAATGGCAACGCCAATAATTTTAA
>CALVVP010000070.1 GCA_944363895.1 uncultured Bacilli bacterium
GGTCCACCGTATTGAGCCATCATACTTTTAGCAAGTTTTAAATCTTTTTTAGTAATATTAATTGGATATTCTAATTTTTTTACATATTTCCACATGTTTTAATCCTCCTTAATTTTCCCATGGCCAAGGGCGATTATCCCACATCCATGGCATGTTATTTAATGCATCGCTATTTAATAAAATTGGTCCAAACCTATCTTGATAGAGTTTTAATAATTCTTCATTTTCTAAACGATATTTGTTATATAGTTCGATAGCTCTTCGGTCATCAGGATTGACATCTAAGTATAGACTAAGATCGATCATAGCAAATTCTAAGGCATCTAAATCAGTAAGCATTTTAGCTTGGTTATTCATCGGTTTAATTTCATATGGTTTCTCGTCTTTATATGGTTGATAAAGATTTTTAAACATATTTCCTCTAATTAAACCTTGATAAGGATTATATAAATTATCATTTTGATAATTCATATTTCTTAAATTTTCTCCTTCAAAATTGATATTTTGTGGATAGTTATAGTAATTATACATGTTTTCCTCCTTTATAATTCATTTTTATATTATGTTTTTTTAGGCAATATGTATGGGTAAATAGACTATATTTTAATAAAATAGATAAAAATACTTGCAAAAGTAGATGAAATTTGTTAGAATTGTATATGTCAACTTGGTTAGTTGATTTTTGGCACAATTGGTGAAGGGGTTAACACGGCGGATTGTGGTTCCGTTATGCAAGGGTTCGAATCCCTTATTGTGCCCCAGATTGTAAAAAAAGTCGAACCATTCGACTGCAATATAAATCGATTCAGATATTTGAGTCGATTTTTTATTTTTATGTGGAATTCCACATAATTATATATAACAAAGGATATGAATATTTTCACTAATTATTTAAATTAATGTTATAATAAATATGTTGAGGGATTTATGGTGATAGTATGTTAAAAGGAAAACCATTTGTAAAATGGGCTGGTGGAAAAAGACAAATAATGGCTAAATTAAAAAAATATATTCCAGATGAATTTAATGTTTATTACGAACCTTTTGTAGGTGGTGGTGCTTTATTGTTTGAACTATCTCCTAAAAATGCTGTAATAAATGATCTTAATAAAGAATTAATGAATGTTTATGAATGTATTAAGGATGAAAATAAATATACAAAAATGTGTCATGAATTAAATCATTATGAGACAAATCATTCTAAAGAATTCTATTTTGAAATAAGAAACAAAGATAGAGATAAAAATAAATTTAATAAAATGGCAGATTATAAAAGAGCTGCAAGAACAATTTATTTAAATAAAGCTTGTTTTAATGGACTTTATAGAGTTAATAGTAAAAATGAATTTAATGTGCCTTTTAATAATAAAAAAAAGGTAAATACTTATGATGCTCAAAATTTAGGCATAATCCATTCTTATTTAAATTTTAATAATGTAAAAATATTAAGCTGTGATTTTGAAGAAGCTGTAAAAGATGCTAAAAAAGGAGATTTTGTTTATTTTGATCCCCCTTATGATTCAGATGCAATAATATTTAATAGTTACACAGAAGATGGTTTTGGAAAGGAAGAACAAATTCGTCTTTCTAAAGTTTATCGAGAGTTAGATAAAAAAGGATGTTATGTAATGCTTTCAAATCATAATACTAAATTAATAAACGAACTTTATAAAGATTATAATATAAACATCATAGAAGCAAAAAGAAACATAAATTCTGACGGAAAAAAAAGAGGAAATGTTGAAGAATTAATTATAACAAATTATGAAAATAAAAAAGATTTTTTTGATTAATTATTTGGAGGCGGTATTATGAATAGGTTAAAATATTATTATGAAGAAGATGGTTTTAAACTTATTCATGGTGATTCGTTTGAAATGCTAAAGCAAATTAAATCGCAAAGTATTGATATGATATTTGCCGATCCACCATATTTTTTGTCTGGTGATGGAATTACATGTCACTCTGGCAAAATGGTAAGTGTTAAAAAAGGTCAATGGGATGAAAAAATAGATATAAAGGCTAAACACTTATTTAATCGAAAATGGATAAAATTATGTAAGAGAGTTTTAAAAGATGATGGTACCATTTGGATAAGTGGAACTATGCATAATATTTATTCAATTGGGATGGCTTTAGAAGAAGAGGGATTTAAAATAATCAATAATATTACTTGGAAGAAATTAAATCCACCTCCTAATATTAGTTGTAAAGCGTTTACTCATTCAACAGAAACAATTTTATGGGCCAAAAAGGATTTAAAGAATGTAAAATATAAATTTAATTATGACATTATGAAAAAGCTAAATGGTGGCAAGCAAATGAAAGATGTCTGGGAAACATCTTTAACTAAGCTAAAAGAGAAAAAATATGGTAAACATCCAACGCAAAAGCCTATTGAATTATTGGAAAGGATAATTTTGGCTTCCACTGATGAAACAGATTTAATACTTGATCCTTTTAATGGAAGTGGCACTACAGGGATTGTTGCTAGTAAATTAAATCGAAAATATATAGGAATTGAGAAAGAGAAAACATATTTAGATTTGACAATTAAAAGAAAGGTGAATGATACTAATGAAAAGAGATTTTGATGACATGTTAAAATCGTTAAAGAAAACTATAACGCCATCAGATTTTTTTGTAGATTACTATAAAGTATATGTAAATATTAAGGATTACGAATTACATTTAAATATTTTAAATACATTAATAGGAAAAGATGATATTGAAAAAGAATTTGTCGATATAGTTAATCAATATCCTGAAGTAATGAAGTCAATACCAATACTATTGGCAACTCATGAGCACAAATTTAAAATTATAAATGTTCCTACAGTAAAATTATTAGAAAACATTAGTAATAAAGAGTTTGAAATATTTGAAGAAAAATATATATGTTATGATTTTGAAAAAATTAATCATCCTATTGAAGATTATGCTACATTCTTAAGATTAAGTGGCTTGTTAACTTTATTAAAAGACAAAAAAATTAAGAATTTAGTTGATTATGCTATTGGTATTGAAGTTGGATTAGATTCAAATAGCAGAAAAAATCGTAGTGGACAGATAATGGAGGATATTGTCGAAGAATTTCTTAAAATGTCGCATATAGATTATAAAAAACAAATGAAATATGAAGACATTGATAAATTATATGGGACTAATTTTTGCCTGATAGGTAAAGCTACAAAAAAATTTGATTTTGTCTATAGAAGCAAAGAAACAAATGATCTTATTGTTATGGAAGTAAATTATTATGGTACTCAAGGTTCTAAACCAAACGAAACAGTAAAGAGTTATATTGAACTTAATAATCAAATAAAGCAGTTCAATGGCGTTAAATTTGTTTGGATAACTGATGGAAATGGTTGGAATAGTTCAAAACGTAACTTAGAAGATGCTTATGATAATATCGAACATCTATATACTTTATATGATTTAGAAAATAAAATTTTAGAAAAATTATAGTATTTACTTGTATTAATTATTGAAAAATTACCAATTTTTTCAATTTGACCAATTTAAAAAAATATGATAACATTATATATGTTTTCCCAATTTTTTAAAGAGGTGAATTTTTTGAAAACAAAGCTGTGTGTTTTATTAGGAATATTATTTGTATGTACATTAATATTCATTCCTAATGATAAAACAACGGAATTAGAGCCTACTACTTTATTAGCGGAAGCACCTGTTGTGGAAGAAACTTTAGAAGAACCGATTGTATTTGATGGTTTAACTTTAGAGGAATTAATAACTAAAATTAATAAATCTTTAACTTCTGATTTAGAAAATAAAGGTGAATTATTTGTTACATATTCATTAGAAAAAGGTGTTGATCCATATTTAGCTGTTGCCATATCATTGCATGAAACAGGATGTAAATGGGGATGCAGTCGTTTGGTAAAACAATGTAATAATGTTGGTGGACAGGTAGGTAGTCCTTCTTGTAATGGTGGGACTTATCGTTCTTATGAAACTTTAGATGAAGGTATTAAAGGATTTATTGATAATTTAGCGCGTAATTATATCAATATGGGTTTAACTACGCCCGAAGAAATGAATCCGAAATATGCTGCTGATAAAGGTTGGGCAAGTAAAGTAAATAAATATATTGAAGAAATAAAAGCAAAATAATTGTTAACATTTGTTAGCAATTATTTTTTATGTTATAATGTAAATTAGGGTAGTAAAAATTTATGTAAAAGGGGTAAGTCTTATGGCTAGAAGATATAAAAAATATGACGATGGTAGTGAGGAATTAATAGGATTATTTATTATGGCTATGATTGGAATGATTTATTCATTCCTAAAACAATATTGGTGGATAATATTAATCGTCGTTATTCTAATTGTTATTTATTTACTTGTTCGTTTAATTATCGATTTAGATTTAAAAGGAACATTAAAAGAACCGAAGGTATATTTTGATGGTGATAGTAATAAACGCTATTTAGAAAAATTGCAATTAGATAAAGAACTCAATAATACCAAAATTATTAAATTAAAAAGAGGAATGATCGGTGAGCAACGATTATTATATAATTTGTTAAATACTAATATTCCAATGTATATCATGCATGATTTACAACTATCATGTGATGGTTTAAAATCACAGATTGATTTTATTATTGTGACTAAAAGAAGTGTTTATTTATTAGAATCAAAAAATTTGTATGGTAATCTGGATATTGAAAATGATGGAACTTTAACAAGAAGAATCGGTAAATATAAAAAAGGAATTAAAAATCCGCTTACTCAATCTAAACAACACGAAAATGTTATCGATAAAATTTTAAAAAAAGAAAAAATTAAAATAAAATATGATTCTTTAGTTGTTTTAACTAATGATGATGCTTATATAAATTTTAAGAAAAATGCTGTCAATTATCGGGAAAAAATTATCAGAAATGACAAATTAATAGAATTTATAACTAAAAAAGAAGGAAAGAAGCATCGTCTTCGTAACGAACAACAAGTGAAAAATATTTGTGATACATTTTTAAAATATAATGATATAAATTTAGAAAATAACGAAGAATTAAAAAAAGAGTTGCGCGAATGGCGACGTGTAAAAGCACTTATTGAGGGGGTTCAAGCATATATAATTTTTAATGATTTAACATTAGATGAATTAGTTTTAAAACAACCAACAACATTAGAACAGTTAAAGCAAATAAATGGTATTGGTGACTTTAAAGTTCAAAAATATGGTAATGAAATAATTGAAATTATAATAAAATATCGCTAAATCCTATGAAATTATAGGATTTTATTATATAATTAAAAGCGAGGTGGATGGATGAAAACCGTAATAATAACTGGTGGTACCAAAGGGTTAGGTAAAGCAATTGCTAAAGTTTTTGCTTTACACAACTATAACTTAGTGCTTACATATTTACACGATGAGAAGAGTGCTTTACAAACTAAAAAAGAGTTGGAACATTTTAATGGGGAAATTGTATTGGTCAAAAGTGATGTTTCTGATGAACAAAAGGTAATAAAATTGTTAGATAATATAAAATGTCAATTTGAATCGATCGATGTCTTAATTAATAATGCTGGTATTGCGATAGATACGACTTTGGAAGATAAAACAGTGGATAATTTTAAAACAATTTTGAATACAAATTTAATTGGTCCTTTTTTAACTAGTAAATACATTGGTCAGTTTATGTTTAAACAAGGTTTTGGGAAGATTATTAACATTTCTTCAACTAATAGTATTGATACTTACTATCAAGAAAGTTTAGATTATGATGCTTCAAAAGCGGGACTTAATTCATTAACTTTAAATTTTGCTAATATTTATGCCCCAATTATTAATGTTAATGCTGTTGCTTGTGGTTGGATTAATACGGAAATGAATAAGAATATGGCACATGAATTTAAAGATAAGGAGATATCAAAAATATTATTAAATAGATTCGCTGAACCTAGTGAAATAGCTAATGTTGTTTATTTTTTAGCGACTGATGAAGCAAGTTATATTAATGGTTCGATTATTAGAGTAGATGGAGGAGTAAGAAGATGAAAGATTTAGTTGATAAATTAGAGCAGGATTGTTTAAAACAATTCAAAATAATCGATGATATTTGTTTTGCTAATAGTCAGAAAGTTTTAGAAGCTTTTCAAGTTAATAGTGTATCAGAAACACATTTTAATTCTACGACTGGTTATGGCTACAATGATGAGGGAAGAGATGTCATTGAAAAAGTTTTTGCTAATGTTTTTAAAGCCGAAGATGCTTTAGTTAGAAATCAGTTTATTTCAGGTAGTCATGCTTTGACTGTTACTTTGTTTGCTTTATTGAGACCAGGAGATACTTTATTAAGTATTACTGGTAAACCTTATGATACTTTAGAAGAAGTAATTGGTATCGTTGATAATCCTTCTTCTTTAAAAGCATTTAATATCAATTATGAACAAATAGATTTAGTTGATAATGATTTTGATTATGAACAAATTGCCGAAGTTTTGAACAATCAAAAAATTAAAGTGATCGAAATCCAAAGATCAAAAGGATATTCTACGAGAAAAAGTATTACGATTGAAAAATTAGCTAAAGTGATTAATTTTATTAAAAAGATTGATGAAAAAGTAATAATTATGATAGATAATTGTTATTGTGAATTTGTGTCAACTAAAGAACCAATCGAGGTTGGCGCTGATATAGCTGTCGGTTCATTGATTAAAAATTTAGGTGGTGGGATAGCTGCTAATGGTGCTTATGTGGTTGGTAAAAAAGATTTAATTAAATTGGTCGCTGAAAGACTAACCCTACCAGGTGAAGGTAAAGAAGTAGGTCCAAGTTTAGGTGTTAATAAATCTTTGTTACAAGGATTATTTTTTGCGCCTAGTGTGGTAGCTAGTAGTTTAAAAACTGCTGTTTTAGCTAGTCGGGTTTTGGAAAATATTGGATATGATGTTGAACCAAAATATGATGAGATAAGAGCTGATATTGTCCAGAATATTGTTTTTGGTAGCGAAGAAAAATTAGTTAAATTTTGTCAAGGAATTCAGGCTTCTTCACCAATTGATTCTTATGTTTTACCAATTCCTTGGGATATGCCAGGATATCAAGATAAAGTTGTCATGGCCGCCGGAACATTTACCCAAGGTTCCTCAATTGAACTATCATGTGATGGTCCGATAAGAGAACCTTATATTGCTTATTTGCAAGGAACTTTAATGTATCCATATGGTAAGTTAGCTATCATTAAAGCTTTAGAATATTTGACAGTTAATTCTTAGTGTGTTACTATATATGCCATGAAAAAGGGGGATATATATGACTATCTATGATAAAAAAGAAATATATGTTAATGAATATTATCAATATAAAAAAGAAAGAGAAGAATATAATAAAACAGCTTTAAAAGCCGTCTATGATCAATGTGTTTTAGAAGAAGCTAAATTGTTACAAAGGTTAGTTCCGAAACAAAAATTAGAATATTATTTTGTTGTTTATTATTATTTAGTATGGAATGGTTATTTTTCTTTTGCTAATCATTTTGTTGGAACTTATCGCCCGAAAGAATTACCTTATGAAATAGGAATTAGTATTGCCAATGGAACAGGTTGCTGTCGAAATATTGCTGTTCATTTTCGCAATATTTTGCATTTGCTTACTCGTTCTAATGATATTATTTTAGTAGGGACTAATTCAATTAATCGAACTAGTATATCTAAAACTCCTTATATAAAAATGCGCAGAATTAAGTCTTCGGATGATATCGATAAAGAGGAAAGTAATATTCCTTCCCATATTGAATTATTGGATTTTGCGACTAAATTAGTTTATGATCCAACTAATTTTTCAGTTGGCTACTTAAAAAAACAAAATAATGGTATGATTGACTTAGGTGTTGAGATATTATTAAATTATGATTTAGATGAAGATGTCCGCCAAAATTTAATTAAATATTTTCGCACTATCGAAAGAAAAATGGCTAGTTGGGATATTGAACCTTATTCTAAAGAAAAATTGAAACAAATTCGCCAAGTTGGAATTGATATTTGTTTATCTAATTTACCTCTTTTAGCTGAATTTCAGGAACAGCAACAACACATTTATCATTATATTAAAGATGAAACAATAAAGGTTTTAAGAAAAAGTGATTTTTAATTGTACTTAATTGTACAATTTTTTTCATATTTGAATATTGACTAATAACTTAATTTAAGTTAAAATTAATGTAGAAATAGGTGATGATAATGATAAAAAATAAAATTAAATTGCAAACTGCAAACCTGGGGGGGGGAGCAAAATCTTTATAAAATAAGGGTAAACTATGGTTTTACGCTTATTGAATTATTAGGAGTTTTGATTATATTAGCGGTAATAGCTTTAATTACTTTTCCTGTTATCGATAACTCAATTAAAAGTAGTCGGGAAAAGTCTTTAGAAAGAACAATCGACTCTATCGAAGAGGCCGCTTATCGTTATAGCATTGAAAATGATATAGGATATCCAAGTGAACAACAAGCTCTTTATTTGAGTGATATTCAAAGTAAGGGCTTTTTATCGTCTTCAATTATAAACCCGGTTACTAATGAAGAATTATCCGGTTGTGTTTGGTATTATTGGGATACAACTTATAATCAATATGTTTTTGAATATGATATGGAATGTGTAAAAGTCGATACTGAACCAACTATCAATATTGCTTATAATGAAGGATTAATCAATAGTAATGGTTGGGCAAAAGAAAATATCACTGTTACTTTGAGTGGTAATGGTGAGATAAAATATTGTATAAGTAGTAGTGAATGTGAACCAAATGAAATAGTGGAAACCGGAAATAATACTAAATTTATTACCACCGAAGGAACATCTTATCTATGTGCTTTAACAAGTAATAGTTTAGGAAGTAGTGACAAAGAATGCCAAAGTTTTAAATTAGATAAAACCTTACCAACAATCAATAATGTTGGTGATTTAACAGTCAATCGTAATGAACCAGTTAATTTAAGTGAAAATGTAACATATAATGATGCTTTATCAGGAATTGATGGGGAATTAAGTATTACTCCGTCAACAATCGATACAAGTACAGTTGGAACAAAAACAGTAACATATAAAGTTCAAGATAAAGCTGGTAATATAAGAGAAGTTATTAGAAATATTATTGTCGATGCTGATGCCCCAACAATTGTATTTAATTTAGTCGATAGTAGTGCAAT
>CALVVP010000071.1 GCA_944363895.1 uncultured Bacilli bacterium
TCATCATGTTAGGATTAGACAAAGAAGAATTAACTGAATTAGCGCAAAGGAGTGAGATAGTAATGGAATATAAAAAGATAGTTGATGAAGTTAATAATCAAGAAGAATTATTCAAATGGTTTAGTGCTGATGAAGAAAGACAGATGTATGAAGATGCTTTATTTAAACAAGGTAAAGAAGATGGCTTAATCGAAGGCAAGGAAGCTGGATTGATTGAAGGTGAGAAAAAAAGAGCTTCAAGCATTGCTAAGAACATGATAGCTGAAGGCATGAATATTGACTTAATTTCTAAATTAACTAAACTAAGTAAATCCCAAATAATGCGATTATAAAGAGTGTAAAATAAAGTGTATAAATTTTTTACACTCTTTAATAAATATTAAAAAAATTAACTTTAATTAGTTAATTTTTATTGTTTTTTCAACCACTGTCTTAATATCCCTTTCATTAAATGGTTTTCTTAAAACATCAATAATTGGGTATTCTTTAGCCTTTTTAATAAAATCATCATTACCTAATCCAGTAATAATAGAAACTGGGATTTTTTTAAATAAATCGTTTGCTTTAAAATATTCTAATACTTGAAAACCATTAACATTCGGCATATTCAAGTCCAACAACATAGCAATTATTCTATGATTCGTTTGAACCATTGTTAAAGCCTCATTACCATCTTTAGCAATAATCACATCATAGACATCATTAAATATTTTTTTTATAAAACTACTGATAACATTCGAGTCATCGACAACTAATATAGCTTTATCTTTAGCACTATGCATTACTTGTTGCTTAATTGGTTCTTGTCCAAAATATTTTCTTACAATATTTAAAATACGATAAGTTTCATTCATCAATTCATCAAAATGATCATAAATATAATAAATATTATTAGCTTTACTTTCTAATTCGTGTTGATATGATAATTCAGCTAATTTATCAAAACCAAAATATTTCGCATCGCTTTTTAAAGAATGAACCAAAATAGCATAATTAGCCATATCAGCCACTTCTTTATATTTTTTTATATTAGCTATCTTGTCATCAATTTCATTTAAAAATGTTCCTAAAGTTTCATTGTAGGTTTCAATATCCCCAAATAATTCTAAACTTTTTTCTAAATTTATACCATTAGCTCTTAAAATATTTACATCTTTCATGCTATCACCTATAAACCATTATATCATAAAACCAGCTCATTATTCAACTGATTTTAACGATTCAATCATATCAATTCGTTTTAAAACAAAATAGGTTACAAATTGAACTAAAACTGTAAAGAAAATCATAATTATAAAAGCATAGACAAAACTTAATGGCTTTATATTTTTAACAAATAAGATTTCATCAGTCTCAGCTATCGTTAAAACAAAAGTATTTAAAATAGTACCTAAAAATAAACCAATAATAATACCAATGGAAGTTAAGATTAAAGTTTCCCGGTAAACATAAGTAGAAACTTCTTTATCTTTAAATCCTAGTACTTTTAAAGTTGCTATTTCTCTTTTTCTTTCGTTAATATTAATAGCTGTTAAGTTATATAAAACAATAATTGCTAGTAGACTAGAAGCAGCAATAATTAAATAAATTATATTATTTAAGCCATCAACAATATCATTAAAGACATCTAAACTATCAACCGTATATTGAATATTAGTAAAATATCCGGAATCCAATAAATCAGTCGCTAATTGTTCATGATTATCATTATTGACATCAGTAATAATGGTATTATAAGTTAGTTCATTAAATATTTTATTATAATAGTTACTAGTCATGTAAATATAACTGTTGACATAATTTTCACAAATACCATTAACTCTTAAAATAAATAGTTCATTTTCACTATTGCGAATTTGAATATCCTCACCTACTTTAACATCTAAAGATTCTGCCATTTTTTCTGTAATAATAACTCCATCATCCGATAAAGTTAAAGGATTGCCATTTAAATCTTTCAAATTAAAATATTTACCGACAATATCTAAATTTTCAAAAGCCATTAAATAAGTATCAATTCTTTTACCATCAGTTTCAAAAACATAACTTTCCATATGGGTATATAATAAATCATTTATATTTTTACTATTTAATAAACTATTTATTTCTTCATTAGGTGATGTGACTTCTTCATTTAATATCAACATTGAATCATACAAATGAATTGTCTCATATTGTAAAGAAACTAATGAAGAAACACTGTCTCTTAAACCAAAACCGGTTAATAATAAAGCTGTACAACCAGAAATACCTAAAAGTGTCATAATGATTCTTTTTTTATACCTAAACATATTTCTAATCGTTACTTTCCAAGTAAACGATAATCTTTTCCAGATAAATGTTACTTTTTCTAAAATAACCTTTTTACCATTTTTTAAAGGAGCTGGTCGTAATAATGTCGCCGGAACATATTTAAAGTCTTTTAAAATAGTAATTAGTGTGACAATAATCATTAAAGACAAAGTAACTAAAATAATGGAAATACAAGGTATCACTTCCGCATAGGTTTTAAGATTAGGAATAATATAATTAGAGTGATATATATTATAGATAATATGAGGAATATAAGCATAACCAATAATTAAACCAATAATTAAACCAATGGAAGTCGCCATTAAAACATAAAATAAATAACTCATTATTATTTTAAATTTACTAATTCCTAATGATACATAAATACCAATTTCGCCTCTTTCTTCCTCGATCATTCGCGTCATAGTATTTAAACTCATTAAGAAAACGACTAACATAAAGAAAACCGGAAAAACAGCTGCAATTGCATCTACTTTAGTAGCATTTTCATAAAAATTAGTATAGCCTGAATTATCTTCCCGACTCATTAAATACCAAACTGGTTTTTCGATGGTATTTAACTGTTCTTTAGCATCTTCTATCGACTGTTCAGCTTGAGCTATTTCTTCTAAATAAAGTTGATAATTCTCTTCATATTCTTGATATCCTTGATTTAGTTCTTGTTCATTTTCTTTAATTAATTCATAATTATTGTTTAATTCAGTAACAGCTTTATCAAACTCTATTTCCCATTTTTCCATATTTTCTTGTAATTGTTGTTCATTTGTAGCAAGAGTATTTTTAGTATTAATTAAAATTTCTAAATTAGTCTTAGTTTCATTTAACTGAACCAAAGTGGCTTGATAAGCTAAATATTCTGGACTGGTTGGATCTAATGTCGTTAATAAATTGTTGATATTATCAATTTGAGCATCGATATTTTCTAAATTAGTTTCTAATTCAGTTTCTTTTAAATTATATTGGTTTAAAATTTGGGCGAACTGATCTTTTCCGGCTTCTAATTCTTCATTCGCCTGATTAAAAGTTCGCTCCATTTCTTTACTAGTTGCTTGTAATTCATCATAGCCTTCTTGCCACTGTTGATAAGCTTTTTCTATTTCTTCTTTACCTTCATCTAATTCTTTTAAAGCATCACTTAATTTTTGTTCATTTTCTAATCTTTCTTTATTTAACTGTTCTTCGGCATCATTTATTTCTTTCATTGCTTCAGCTAAAATTTCTTCATATCTAATTGTTTCCCGAATTGGTTTTAATTCTTTTAATTTATTATCTAAAGCTTCAATAATTGCATTATATTCTTCTAAATAAGCTATTTCATCAACGCCATCTTTAGCAATAATATAAATTTCTGTATAATATTCAACATCAAAATTTTCTTTTGGAATAAAGATATATTGATCTAATTTCCCATCACCAACTGTCGATATTCCTTTTGTTCGATAAATATATAATGAACTAGTAATTGTTCCAGAAACAGTATACTCTTTTATTTTTAAATTATCAGATTCAATGATTATTTTATCGCCAATATTATAAGTTCCTTCTTCGACTAGACATTCATTTTCATTAGGCATCGTTCCACTAATTAAATTAACTTTATTAATATTTTCATTAATAGCATGAATTCTGGTTACCTCACCATCTAAAACTAAATCAAAAGAATATGATGGTTCAACAATTAAATTGTCAGCTACTTCTTTGATTGATTCTAAATCACCTTCTGTCAACCCCATCGTACTAACAATTTTATAATCCATTAAATTAGTATTGTCATAGTATTCATCGACAGTTTTTATCATATCCATCGATGCTTCTCGAACTCCTGAGAAA
Source organism: uncultured Bacilli bacterium (assembly GCA_944363895.1). GTDB lineage: Bacteria > Bacillota_I > Bacilli_A > RF39 > UBA660 > Faecisoma. The sequence continues at coordinate 4,144 of CALVVP010000071.1, forward strand.
AAAGCACTTCCTAAAGCGACAATAAAAATTAAAGATAAAAATCTTCCTAAAGAGTTCTTTATTTTTCTAAAACTATTAATAAAAATCAACATTACCAATCAAGCTCCTCGACTAATTTAGGATTGTTATTAATTGTTATATCAGATACTTGACCATTTTTAATTCTTATTACTTTATCAGCAATATCCGCTATAATAGCATTATGGGTAATAATAATTGTCGTCATTCCCGAATCATGACAAGTTTTTTGGAGTAATTCTAAGATTAATTTACCTGTTTTAGAATCTAAGGCACCAGTTGGTTCATCACATAATAACAACTTAGGATTTTTAGCTAGTGCTCGAGCAATTGATACTCTTTGTTGTTCCCCCCCGGATAATTGGGCAGGAAAATGATTAATTCTATCACCTAGTCCAACACTTTTTAATGTTTCTTCGCTATCTTTAGGGTTTTTACAAATTTGACTAGCTAAAGAAACATTTTCTAAAGCTGTTAAATTACCAACTAAATTATAAAATTGAAAAACAAAACCAATATCATATCTTCGATAATTAGTTAATTGTTTTTTATTATATTTAGATATATCTTCACCGTCGACGATAATCGTACCACTATCAGCGATATCCATTCCACCTAAAATGTTTAAGACAGTTGTTTTCCCAGCACCTGATGGACCTAAAATAACAACTAACTCACCATTATTAATTTCAAATGATACATTTTCAATTGCTTTAATGATTACTTCACCCATTTTATAACTTTTAGTAATATTTTTAACATCGATATAAGCCATTTCTATCACCTATTCTTCTAATTAAATTATACATCGATTATGAATAAAAAACAATAAAAATATAGATTTTTAATATAATTTTGCAAAGAAAAAACTAATAAAATTTATTTTAAATAATTTACTAGTTTTATATT
>CALVVP010000072.1 GCA_944363895.1 uncultured Bacilli bacterium
ATCAATTTATATTTTTAATAGACATTCAAAAATATGTTTGATATAATATTAATGGTGATATTATGTATGGATATATTAAAGGAACGATTAAGGAAATAGAAAGTAATTATATTATTTTAGACAATAATGGAATTGGTTATTTAATTTATACACCTAATCCTTATTCTTTTAATTTAGATGAAGAGTATACGGTTTATATTTACCAAAGTGTTAAAGAAGATGAATTAACTTTATATGGTTTTAAATTAAAAGAGGAAAAAGATTTATTTTTAAAATTAATTGAAGTTAAAGGTTTAGGTTGTAAAATGGCTTTACCAATTATTGCTACTGGTTCGATTAATGGTATTGTCGATGCCATCGAAAGAGAAAATATTTTATATTTAAAAAAATTTCCTAAAATTGGTGATAAAGTAGCCCGGCAAATGATTTTAGATTTAAAAGGAAAATTAAATACAACTAATATTATTAGTAACAATAATAATGATGAATTAGTTGAAGTTTTAAAAGGATTAGGTTATAAGACAAATGATATTTTAAAAGTTATAAAACAAGTTAATAATTCTTTACCTTTAGAAGACCAAATTAAGGAAGCTTTAAAATTATTTTTGAAATGAGAATAGCAATTGATTTTGATGATACAATCGTCGATACAACAGCAAAGGTAAAAGAATATTTAGCTAAATATAATTTAACTGGTTTTAATGATTTTGAAGAGAAAAGACGGTTTTATATTGAACACATTGATGATATTACAAAAAGTTTACAGTTAAAACCATATGTTAAAGAAGTTTTAGATGAATTAAGTAAAAATAATGAATTATATATCATAACGGCAAGAAGCAGTTATTATTCAGATAATGTTATAAAATTAACGAAAGAATTTATTAAAAAAAATAAATTACCAATTAAAGAAATTTATTTTGAATGTTTTGAAGAAGGTAAAGCAGTGATGTGTGATAAATTAAAAATCGATTTATTTATCGATGATAAAGTTAATAATTGTTTGGCCGTTGAAAAAATAGGCATCGCTGTTTTACTATTTAATAATAAATATGAAAACTTAATTAGTGTTGATAATTGGTTAGAAGTTTTAAAATATGTAAAGGAGTAATTTGTATGGATGAAAGAGTAGTGACAAATAAGGAATTACAGGAAGATACTTTTGAAAAATCAATTCGTCCTGATAGTATCGATGAATATATTGGTCAAAGTGAAATTAAAGAAAATTTAATTGTTTTTATTAAAGCAGCTAAATTAAGAGAAGAACCTTTAGACCATGTTTTATTATATGGTCCACCTGGTTTGGGGAAAACTACATTGGCGTATATTATTGCGAATGAATTGGGAACGAATATTAAAACAGCTAGTGGTCCAGCCATCGAAAAAACTGGCGATTTAGCGGCGATTTTATCAACTTTAGAACCCGGCGATGTTTTATTTATCGATGAAATTCATCGTATTCCAAGATATATTGAAGAAGTACTATATTCAGCAATGGAAGATTTTACTTTAGATATCATTGTTGGTAGTGAGTCAAGTAGTCGTAGTATTAAAATTGATTTACCTCCTTTTACTTTAGTAGGTGCCACAACGAGAACTGGTGATTTAACTAGTCCTTTAAGAGATCGCTTTGGCATTATATCGAAATTAAATTATTATACGGTTGACGAACTAGCGCAAATAGCTAAAAGAACGAGTCGTGTTTTAAATACGCCAATCGAAGATGATGCGGCTATTGAACTGGCTAAACGAAGCCGAGGTACTCCTCGTATTACTAATCGCTTATTTAAAAGAGTAAGAGATTTTGCTTTGGTTATGGGTAATGGGGTTATCGATAAAGAAATAACGACGATGGCTTTAGAAAAATTAAAAGTTGATGAGTTAGGCTTAGATGAAACTGATTATAACTTATTAAAAGCGATTATTGAAAAATTTAATGGTGGACCAGTGGGGATTGATGCGATTGCTTCTAGTATTGGTGAGGAACAAACGACAATTGAAGATGTTTATGATCCATATTTATTACAAAATGGCTTTTTAAAAAGAACAAGTCGGGGACGAATTGTTACAGATAAAGCTTATGAACATTTAAAAATAAACCATCAAAATAAACTAGATATTGGAGAATGATTATGAAAACAGATGATTTTGATTTTGAATTACCTAAGGAATTAATTGCGCAAACACCATTAGACAAAAGAGACGCTTCTAAATTATTAGTGTTAGATAAAGAAACTGGCGAAATAGAGCATAGACATTTTACCGATATTATTGATTATTTAGATAAAGATGATGTTTTAGTCATCAATGATACTAAAGTAATACCTGCTAGATTGTTTGGTATAAAAGAAGATACCAATGCTGTCATTGAAATATTAATGTTAAAAGATATCGGCAATAATTGTTGGGAATGTTTGGCTAAACCAGCTAAAAGAATAAAGATAGGAACTATTGTTAAATTTAGTGATAAATTAAAGGTAAAGTGTCTTGATGTTAAGGATGAAGGTATTAGGATTTTTGAATTTATTTATGATGGAATATTGTTTGAAATTTTAGATGAATTAGGGACAATGCCATTACCGCCTTATATTCATGAAAAATTAAAGGATAAAAATCGTTATCAGACGATATATGCCAAAAACGAAGGTAGTGCTGCTGCGCCAACAGCTGGCTTACATTTTACGAATGAATTACTAGATAAAATAAAAGCTAAAGGAGTTATAATTGCTCCAATTACTTTACATGTTGGTTTAGGCACATTTCGACCAGTTAATGTAACAGATGTAACGAAACATAAAATGCATAGTGAATTTTATATAATGAGTAAGGAAACGGCTGAAATTTTAAATAATCATTCTAAAAGAATTATTGCGGTTGGTACAACTTCCGTTAGAACTTTGGAAACAATTATGAATTTATATGGTGAATTTAAAGAGTGTAGTGGTTGGACGGATATCTTTATTTATCCAGGATATCAATTTAAAGCAGTCGATTGTTTAATCACCAACTTTCATTTACCTAAATCAACTTTGATTATGTTGGTTAGTGCTTTTGCTACGAAAGATTATATTATGAATGCTTATCAGGAAGCTATTAATCACAAATATCGTTTTTTTAGTTTTGGCGACAGTATGTTTATAAAAAAAGATAATTAATTATTTTTATTGTCTTTTAATTATCTTTTCGATTAAAATAATTATAGCTTTTTCTATCTTGACTAATAACTTATTTTAAGTTAAAATTGATATAGAAATAGAGGTAGTTAAAAATGAATAAAAATAAAATTAAATTAGCAAATTGCAAACCCGGGGGTGGGGGCAAAAATCCTTATAAAATAATGGTAAATTGCCAAGATTATAATTTAAAACAAGAAAATTATTATCGCTTATATCCTTTTAATCCTTACAAAAAATATTATTTATTTTAGATAAAATACTAAAAAATAGTGCATAATAGAAGTGAGGAGAATAGATATGAAAAAAGGTTTTACTTTAATCGAGTTATTAGGAGTAATTATATTATTGGCAATAATATCTTTAATGGCAACGCCAATTATTTTAAATGTGGTCAATGATGCTCAAGAGTCAGCTGATATGACAACTGCTCAATTGATTGTTAGTAGTGGTCATAATTATTATGCGGCATCATTATTTGATGAAGCTAAAAAAATGAAAATCGATAATTTGGCTGATGTTTATAATGAAATTGAAATGACGAATAAGCCAACAACTGGTCAGTTATATGTCAATAATAATGACCAAGTAGCGATGGCGGTTATTATAAATAATAAATGTTATAAAAAGAATTTTCTTG
>CALVVP010000073.1 GCA_944363895.1 uncultured Bacilli bacterium
CTTTTCTTTAAAATATTTTTGATAAGCGTTATCTAAATTAAAAATACTGCATCGAAGCAAACAACTATCTACTTCTTTTAACCATAGATATTTATCAATTAATTCTGGTAATTTTTTTATATAATTACAAGCATTAATTTTTTCTTCTTTGCTTATGCCTAAAAAATAGTTATAAATAAATCTAGAGCAACCTATACTTTTTTCAATTAAGATGGTTTGTTCTTTGGTTGGATATAATCTAAAGACATATCCTTTTAATATTTTTTCCATATCATCACCGCCAGTAAATCAATTATAACATACGAACATATATTTGTAAATAACTTTTTATAATTTTATCATTTTTTGAATTTTCTATCAGTTAATAGACATGGTTGGTGTATTCTTTTGTACACTATTTTAATTATTCACCTATTGATAACTTTGCTTTATCAATTTTGCAAGCACTTTCCTAATATATAAAAAAGCCAAATTGGCTTAATTATAATTTCTTTCACGACGACGACTATTTTTAATCGCTTCTTTTTTAGCTTCTCTTCTTCTTTCTCCTGGTTTACTATAATGTTCTCTTTTTCTTACTTCTTTTAGGAGGCCATCTTTAACATTTTTTTGTTTAAACATTTTTAATGCACCATCAACATTACCGTTTTTGACGACAACTTTAGACATATGATCCCTCCTTCCACACAACTACTTGACATTATAGCACTTTTTTCTTTTGTTTTCAATAGTTTAACTACTAAAATTAACAAAAAGCGAAAAAAGAGTTTAATTAATCGTCACTTTCATAAACGATAATTAATTGATAACTTTTATTTATTCTTCTTAAAAGTAGACCAATTATTTTACAATCAGTGGTATAATCTTCCGTAAATTTCATCTTTACTGCACCAATATTCGGTAAGAAAATATAGTTATTTTCGATATCGATTTCAAAATCTGCATTAAGATTAATACGAACACAATCGATAATATCATCTTCATCTGAATTTTCATCAGCTTGAACAATTCTAATACTTAAACTATTCTTCTTTTCACTTTCTATCCAACTATAAAATCCGGTTTGTCCAAATTCTGGAAAATTTTTTTTAGCTTCTTTTTTGGTTATTATACACACATCTTTAAAATAATTATCTTCAAACATATTAAAATCGATAATTTTATCAATTATAAGTTTTTGTGTTTCACTTGGATATAAATTAGCTTGAGCAATATCACTTGTCATTATATATTCACAACCTTTCTAAATTAAAAGAATGAGCTTTATTTAATAAGTCATTCTTTTATTAAATCTAACAAGTCATTGTACGAATTGTACTTCCAACAATCGTACCAAATTTAAAAATTATTTCAACTAAAAGAGGGAAAATAGGAAGTAAACACAATATCACAACAATCATTAAAATTAATTTGTAATTTTTTTTAATTAAATTGGACACATAGTACCCCCGAACATTCTCCTAATTGCACTGCCTAAACTTCTTCCGACATCCATAATAACAGATATCCCACGTTGAATTGCACTTAGTAAGCTACCCGTGATACTTATACCACCAACTATTTGTAATAATTCTTGTTTTTCTAACATTTTAATCACCTCCTAATTACATTTTAATGGTCGTATAAAACCATCAATAACACCGATGACAAAAACGACTGCCGCACCAATCAAAAAGCCTAACCCGAGACTGAGGCCACCACCTTGAACATTCATTAATTCTTGTTTTTCTAATTTTTCCATAAATTTAATTCCTTTCTTATTTCCTGATATAGTGTTGTTTGACGAGTTTTAAAAACTAAATCGATAATATTATTTTCAATTAAATATTGATTATTTAATTTAGTTTCTATCACCACTTCATAAAACGGAGAATTATCAATTAGATAATATTGATTACTAATCGATATAATTTTAAAATCTAAAGTTTCATCATCTATCGATAATTCATAATTTGCTAACTTCCCTACATCATCTTCTTGAACATAAAATGATACATAAAAGGAGTTATCAATATTTTTAATATATCCTAAATATGTTTGATATTTATAATAATGATAATTGCAAGCGGCAAGTAAGAAAACGGTCAAAGAAATTATTAACATAATCAACCAAGCAATAATCGCTTTAGAAGTTTTATTGTTTAAAATATAAGGAAAGTTATTATATATTTTTGGATAAATCATCGCTTATTTTTCCTTTCTCTAGTTTTATCACTTGGTCAAATAAATCCATATTATCTAACCGATGAGAAATAAATATAATTGTTTTATCAGTATAATTTTTAAATAAATTTTTAAGAATTATTCTTTCCATATTAGTATCTACCTGACTTAAACCTTCATCGATAATCAAAATGGCAAAGTCATTAGCTAAGGAACGCGCCAAAATAATTCTTTGTCTTTCACCACCGGATAAATTAAAACCATTTTCTTCAATTAGCATATTATAACCTAATTGATTTTTTTTCACTATTTCATCAACTAAACATATTTTAGATATATCGATAATATTGTTACTATCGATGTTGTTGTAAACTGTATCGGTAAATAAAATCTCATTTTGTGAAACATATATAATATCACTTTTCTGATAATCATTAATATCGATATTATCAATATAAACTTGATCACGCGGGATATCATAATATTTCTTTAATATCTTAAACAAAGTACTTTTCCCACTACCACTTTCACCTATTACCATAACTTTACTATTTTTATTAATCTTGATATTGACATTTTCTAAAACATTTTGATTATCATTAAAACTATAACTTAAATTTTTAAAGATAATCTCACCTTGCATTTTCTTATCTAAAATACCATTATTTTTCTTATTGTAAAATAAATTAAGAATCTTATTTAGCGCTATTTTAGATTGTTTGATACTATCATCTAAATCGATGATATTACGAATGGGCGTTAGAAAATAAACCAATAAAGAATTAAAAGATAGTAATTGACCAATTGTTATAATATTATCTCTCACTAAAAGAATGCCTACTAATATGATAATAATAAAACCAAAATCATTAATTATCTCTTTGAATAATAATTGATAATTATAACAATTATCTAAGTTAGACATTTTATTTGAAAAAACTGCATACTTATCTTCGAATTTTTTGATAGCATTTAACTCTTTATTACAGCCTTTTAATGTTTCATATCCATTTACTCTTTCAACAATATAAGAAGTGATATCCGCTTTAGCTTGCGTTGTATCTTCGATTTTTTCGTTTAAAGGATTTTTAAACATTATTAAGACTAACCAATATAAAAGCATAATTACTAAACTGATAATGAAAAGTTTTTCATTTAAAATATACATGATAATTAAAGATAATAAAGTTAGCGGGAAATCAATAAAGATACTAATAGCAACTTTACTGATAACTTGTCTGACGACATCTAAATCATTTATTTTCGATATAATTTCTCCAGTTGTATTATTTTTATAGTAACAATAAGGGAGCATCATTATTTGATTAAAAGTGTGATAATTGAGATTAAGATCGATTTTTTGATTGATTAAAATAATTATTTTATTTCTTAGAAAGTCCGATATTATTTTCATGAAATAAACAATTGAAAATGAAATAAAGATAAAATATAGTTTTCCTTGATTGTTGACATTATCGACCATGTATTGCATATAAAATGATGTTATAATGGCAAATATTGTAATAAAAATTGATATTATAATAATTTGAATTAATTGATTTGTTGAGGATTTTATTATTTTTAAAATAAATTTTTTAATTGAGTTATTGGGGATATTTTTGATAACTTTAATAGGGTATAAAAGGATAAGGACATTATTAAATATTTTTTTAAATTCAACATAGGGATAAATAGAAATTCGTCCAATTGGATCATATATAGTTATTCTTTTCTTCTTAAAATCAATTTTTTTAATTACAACATAATGCATGTAGGAGTCTTCTAAAATCACATGTGCAATACAAGGTAAAATAATATTATTTTCATTTAAATCTTCTAACTGACATTTAAAACCATAACTTTCAAAACCACATTTTTTAGCCGCTTCGATCAAATGATAAGCTGTCGTTCCGTTTTTATCAGTTTTACACATTTCCTTTAATTCATTAATATCAATATGACCTCGATAATGTTTAATTATCATTGCTAAACATGTCGGACCACAATCTTTAAAACCATCTTGTCTAATTAAATTTCTTTTAAACATTTTTTTACCTCCCTACTAGTTATATAGGCGAAAAGTTGGCGATTTCCTTTTTTTTTTGACAAAAAAATGCAAAAAAATGCAATTTCTTGCATTTTTTAATCATATGTTAACATTTTTTCACTTTATTTTACATTTTGTTGACATCGTTTCTACTGAAGATTTTAACCTGTTTATGACCATATTTTTTTTCTTTAAGTAAAGTTAAGTTGGTCTTTAAATTTTCATCTTCTAACTCACAAACCACAATTCCTCTTTCCGCTAATAATTGATATTCGACAATTTTTTCTAAAACTTTATTTAATAAATTATCATGATATGGCGGATCTAAAATAATCACATCAAATTTAACTTTATCTTTAAAATTTAATAATGCTTTAAAACAATCATTGAAAATTATTTTTTTATTAGTAATACCTAAAGTGTTTTTTTTAATTTTGTCGATTGCTATCTTATTATTGTCGACAAAATAACACATTTTAGCGCCATTACTTAAAGCTTCGATACCTAAACTGCCACTACCAGCAAATAAATCTAAACAAATAGCATCCTTTAAATAATTTTGAATACTAGCAAACATCGATTCTTTAACCCGATCCATCGTTGGTCTTGTTCCTTTAATATCAAACCCATCTAATGTTCTTCCTTTATATTTTCCACTTATTACCCGCATAACACCACCCAAATATATTATAACAAAAAAAGTTCTATTTTTTTAGAACTTCTAACGCTTGACGCATTTTCAAATCATATTTAACCATATCTAAACCACCAAATAATTTTAAGAATTCATCTTTATCCATTTGGTATTTATTAGCTAAATCAACCGCTTCAGTTTCCGCTTCTTCATCAGTTACCTCAATTTTTTCTTCTTTAGCAATTTCTTCTAACATTAAACGATAAGTAACTCTGTTTTTAGCTTCTTCCTGCATTTGGTCTCTTAAAGCTTGTTCATCACTGTTAGTGAATTGATAAAACATCTCTAAAGTAATTCCTTGCATTTTTAAATTTTCTTCATATTGTTTTAAAATACGATCAATTTCTTCTTCAATCACAGCATCAGGAATATCGATTTTCGTATTTTTAGCAGCAGCTACCAATAAATCATCGATATATTTATTATCAGCTTCCGCTTCTTTTCTTACTTTAATATTTTCTTCTAATTGTTTTTCTAAAGCTTCTTTTGAATCGATTCCTTCCATTCCTAAATCCAAGAAGAAATCTTCATCTAATTCTGGTAATTTTTGTTGTTTAATTTCTTTAACTTTTACTTTAAAAACAACTTCTTGTCCTTTTAAATCTTCCGCATGATAATCGTCTGGGAAAGTTAATTTAATATCTTTTTCTTCACCTTTTTCCATACCGATTATTTGTTCTTCAAAACCAGGGATAAAAGTATTACTACCAATCTTTAATGAATAATCTTCACCTTTTCCTCCATCAAAAGCAACACCATCTTTAAATCCTTCAAAGTCAATTACAGCAACATCGCCGTTTTCAACTTTACCTTCTTTATCGATATTTTCAATATATCTTTGCCGCATTTGTTCGATTGCTTCACTAACTTCTTTTTTAGTTACTTTAACTTCTTCCTTTTTAACACTTAAACCTTTATATTTGCCTAATTTAACTTCTGGTTTTAAAGTTAAACTGAACTTAAATTCAACATAATCATCCGTTACAGCACTAAGATTTATCTCTGGTTGCGCAACAATAACATCATCGCCGTTTTCTTTTAACATCATTTCATAAGCTTCATTTAAACAAGATTCAGCCGCTTCCATATAAAGACTAGTCATACCATATTTTTTAATATAAACTTCTTTTGGTGCTTTACCTGGCCTAAAACCATCTATTTTAGCTTCTTTGTTTAATTTTTTAAAGGCTTTATCTAAAGCTTTTTTCCAATCTTCACCATCAATTTTAATTACAACTTCTTTCATTTTTTCCTCCTTCAAAGTTCATTAAATAGTATATAATATTTAAACTTTATTTTCAAGTGAAATTTAGAAAAAACATCTTTAAAAAGAGATGTTTTAAAAAATTTCGATTATTTTGACGTCATATTTACCATTAGGACTCTCGACAGAAGCAATATTACCAACTTTTAGTCCTAAAATAGCTTGAGCAATTGGTGATTCATTAGAAATTTTATTTTCAAATGGATCAGCTTCGGTACTTCCGACAATCGAGTAAGTTTCGATTTCACCATCATCAACATATTCTATTTTAACATTTGTTCCAATCGTTACTTTATCTGTTGAAACATCGTCAATTACTATAGCATTTTCAATTAACATTTCTAATTCTTTAATTCTATTTTCCACGACAGCTTGGTCATTTCTTGCCGCATCATATTCCGCATTTTCTGATAAGTCACCTAAGGCTCTAGCTTCTTTTAAGGCGTTGATAACTTCCGGACGTCTTACATTAATTAAATGGTCTAATTCATTTTTTTTTTTTTCTAAACCATTACTAGTCACATAGATTTCTTTATTTGACATGTCATTCACCTCACTAATTTAAGTCTAAAAAATAATACTACAAATTTAATTTTTTGTCAATACTAAATCTTAATACGCATTAAATCATTGTGAAAAATTAGTAAAAATGTCGCTACTAAAATAAATAAAAAAAATATAAATAATTAGTGAAAATGTCTCTAATTTATATTAAAATATCTCTTTGTCATTTTTTTATGATTTAGGAGGTTTTTAAGAATGTTAAATGATAAGGAAAAGAAAAAATATGATGCTCAGACATTAATTGGGGCGCTGCCCCAAACCCTGAGGTTTATCGCTCTGGGCTTCCAAAAAAAGAAATATACCTTTTTTGTTTAGCATTACTTGTTTGCTCAGGTTGCTCCTCAGCATTGCCTTATCCCCTCAAGTAACATTTACTATTATATTTGTTTTGCTAAATATGTCAATATTAAATTAGGGACATTTTTATTAATTATTAGCGTACATCAAAAAATACAATAGAGACATTTTCACTAATTATTGCTTTCAAAAAATGAGGACATTTTCACTAATTATTCATAATGGGGATGGTAATTCTCATTTTTTTTATTGAATAAATACTTTTTAAATGTTATAATTTAGGAATGAAAAGATTTAAAATTTTAGTCTATATATGAAATGAGGTATCTATGGAATATTCACCAAAAAAAATCAAAGAAGAATTAGAAAATAAAAATTTTAATTTAAAGAAAAAATTTGGTCAAAATTTTATTGTTGATGAAAATATTATCGATTCCATTGTCAATAAAGCTCAAATTACCAAAAATACTTTAGTTTTGGAAATTGGTCCAGGAGCCGGCTCTTTAACTTATAAATTGGCTAAATTAGCTAAAAATGTCATATGTTATGAAATTGATACTACTTTAAAAGAAATATTAGAGAATAATTTAAGAGAATATAATAATGTTGAAATAATTTATGAAGATTTTTTAAAAGCGAATGTTTTAGATAAATTAAAAGAATATGATTTTAAACAGTTATATGTTGTCGCTAATTTACCATATTACATTACTACGCCGATTTTAATAAAAATAATCGAAGATAATATTTTAGCAGATAAAATAGTGGTGATGGTGCAAAAAGAAGTGGGCGACAGATTTAAAGCTAAATCAAATAGTAAAGATTATAATTCATTATCAGTTTATTTAAATTATTATTTTAATGTAAAAAAAATATTAGATGTTAGTCGCAATGTTTTTATTCCTAGACCTAATGTCGATAGTATCGTGGTCGAATTCACAAAAAAAGAAAGAAAAAAATTAAAAGATGAACAATTGTTTTTTAAATTAGTAAGGGATGCTTTTAAACAAAAGAGAAAAAATTTAAGAAATAATTTAAAAGGTTATAATTTAGATAAAATAGAAGAAGTTTTAAAAAAATATAATTTTGATTTAACAGTAAGAGCTGAACAACTTGATATAGATGTATTTATCGATATAGCTAATAATCTTTAGCTTTTTTTCATTTTAAAAAAAAGACATTAATATACTTAAACTAGGTGATAGAATGCTTAAAGTGTTAGATAGTGTATTATGGGCGACAGCAACAATGATGATTGTAATTTCCGGAATTTATTTTACTTTTAAATTAAAATTTGTTCAGTTTAATTTTAAAGAAATGTTTAAAAATATCGTAAAAAAAGGTCATAATACAATTACGCCTTTTGAGTCATTAATGATGGTTTTAGGGGGAAGAATTGGGGTTGGGAGTATTGCAGGTATTGCTTTAGCTATTTATTTAGGAGGAATCGGTACCATATTTTGGATGTGGGTAATCGGTTTTATTTCGACAGCTAATGCTTATGCCGAAACGATTTTAGGAGTAAAATATAAAGAAACTGATGAATTGCATATAGCGAAAGGTGGGCCAAGCTATTATTTAAAAAAAGGTTTAAAAAAAACTAGTTTGGGTAAATTATACGCATATATTATTGTTATTAGTCAAGTAGCTGGTTTTATCAGCATTCAAGCTAATACAATTACTAAATCAATAACTAATTATATTAATATATCACCGATAATAATTGGATTAATAATTATGCTTTTATCTTTGTTTATTTTTAATAAAGGCACTAAAAAAATTTTTAAGTTTTCTTCTAAATTAGTTCCGATTATGACTTTAATTTATGTTTCAGCGGCTTTATTAATTGTTATTAATAATATTGAATTAATTCCTAATATATTTTTAAATATTATAAAAGAAGCATTTAATTTTAAAGCTTTTGGCTTTGGGTTTCTAACCACTTTGATTATCGGTATTCAAAGAGGAATCTTTTCGAATGAAGCGGGATTAGGAACAGGAGCAATTGCTGCTTCAACTGTCGAAGTTGATTTCCCCGCTAGTCAAGGATTTGTCCAAATGATTGGCATTTATATTACAACTTTTTTAGTTTGTACCGCCACAGCAATCGTTATATTAACTGCTGATGTTTCTTTAGTAGGTGACAATTTAAATGGAATTGAAATAACGCAAAATGCTTTTATTTATCACTTAGGTAATTTAGGCAATATTATTGTGATAACATCGATTGTTTTATTTGCTTTTTCGACAATTTTATCAGGATATTATGACACAGTGTCTAATTTAAAATTTTTAACTAAAGTCGATGAAAAAAAATTATTAATTTTAAAAATTATCAGTTGTTTAGTTTTATTTATTAGTTCGTTTGTATCTGCAAGTTTGATTTGGAAAATTGTCAATATTTTAACTGCAATACTGGCAATTATCAATATTTATGCTATAATGAAATTAAAGAATGATGTCATTTTTGAAAATAAAAGATATAATAAATGTCGTAAAAGAGGTGGATAATGATCAATAAAGGTTGGGATGAAGTTTTAAAAGAAGAACTTAAAAAAGATTATTTTCGAAAATTAGGAATTTTTGTTAAAAGTGAATATAAAAGTAAAATTTGTTTTCCCCAGTACAAGGATATATTTAATGCTTTAAGATATACAGATTATGATGAAGTTAAAGTCGTTATTTTAGGGCAAGACCCTTACCATGGAACGGGCGAAGCTCATGGACTTTCCTTTTCCGTTCATGATAATATTAAACGACCGCCCTCTTTAGCCAATATTTTTAAAGAATTAGAAACTGATTTAGGAATAAAAAAAGAAAATAATGATTTGACTGGTTGGGCTAAACAAGGGGTTCTTCTTTTAAATAGTATTATGAGTGTCGTTAAAGATAAACCCTTATCCCATAAAGAAAAGGGTTGGGAAATATTTACGGATAATATTATTAAAAAATTAAATGAAAGAGAAAAACCAATCGTTTTTATATTATGGGGTGGATATGCTAGAAGTAAAAAACAATTGATTACTAATAAAAATCATTATATTATTGAGTCGGTCCATCCCTCACCATTATCAGCTTATAATGGATTTTTTGGTAGTCGTCCTTTTTCTAAAACGAATAATTTTTTAATTAAAAACAATATTGAACCAATCGATTGGGGAAAATAGTCTAAAACGCTTTCTAGTAAATATATTTTTATAGGAGGCGTTTTTTAAGTGCTAATAATAATTTTAATTGCGATAAGTCTTAGTATGGATGCATTTTCTTTGGCATTAGCTTATGGAACTTTAAATTTAAACAAAAAAGATATTTTTAAAATTTCTCTAACTGTCGGTGTCTACCATTTTATAATGCCGTTAATCGGGATGACAATTGGTACGACTTTAATTCATCATCTTAAAATTGAACCAACTTTAATTGTTTTTTTGATTCTTTCTTTTATTGGAATACAAATGATTTATGAAACTTTTAAAGAAGAAGAAATAAAACCAATGATAAATTTTAAGGAAATCCTATTATTCGGTTTAGCGGTTAGTATCGATAGTTTCTCTGTTGGAATCAGTTTAAAAGTTATCGATGAAAATTTTATTTTATCAGCTTTAATTTTTTCTCTTTTTAGTTTTTTATTTACTTATTTTGGTTTAAATTTAGGTAAAAAAATAAATAATTTGATTGGTAAATCTTCGACTATTTTAGGGGGATTAGTTTTAATAATTATTGGAATTGTTTATTTAATTAAATAATTTGACATTTCTTTCACCATAATAAGCTATTAAATTATTGCTTTTATTATTAAAAAAATATATAATTAAATTGGTGATAAAATGTTAGAAAATATGAAAGATATGCTTAATAAAGCTGATAATGGTAAGTATGCTGTACCTCATTTTAATATTAATAATTTGGAATGGACAAGGTTTATTTTAGAAGAATGTGAAAAGTTAAAAACGCCAGTTATCTTAGGTGTTAGTGAAGGTGCGGGAAAATATATGGGCGGCTTTAAAACAGTGGCCGATATGGTTAAAAATTTAGTTAATTATTTAAATATAACGATACCTGTAGCTTTACATTTAGACCATGGTAGTTCTTATGAAAGTTGTATTGATGCGATCGATAGTGGTTTTACTTCAGTTATGATCGATGCTTCCAAATATAGTATTGAAGAAAATATTAGAATTACTAAACAAGTTGTCGCTTATGCACATAAAAGAAATGTCACAGTCGAAGCGGAAGTTGGCGCTGTCGGTGGTGAGGAAGATGGAGTTGCTGATGAACTTGCTTATGCTAAAGTGGAAGATGCAACTAGATTAGTTAAAGAAACTGGCATTGATTTTTTAGCGCCCGCTTTAGGTAGTGTTCATGGTATTTATAAAGGAGAACCTAAATTAGATTTTGTAAGAATGGTCAAAATTCATGAATTGGTTAATTTGCCTTTAGTTCTCCACGGAGGTTCAGGGATTCCTGATGAATTGATTAAAAAAGCAATCAGTTGTGGTATTTGTAAGATAAATATTAATACCGAATTACAAATTGCTTGGAGTCAAGGGGTAAGACAGTTTTTAAGTGAAGATGATAAAGTTTATGACCCACGTAAAATCATTAAAAGTGGCGAAGGGACAATGAAAGAAATGATTAAAGAAAAAGTTATGTTATTTGGTAGTAATGATAAGCATAATTAATTTAATTACATACAAATATAGTAGTGGAGGAGTTTATGAAAAAAATTAAGATAAATGGAGGTAAGGAATTAAAAGGGACAATCAAAATAAGTGGTGCGAAAAACAGTGCTGTTGCTTTAGTACCAGCATCTTTATTATCTGATGGTATTGTAACGATCGATAATATTCCTGATATTTCAGATATTGATGCCTTAAATGAAATATTAGAGTTTTTAGGTGCTAAAGTTAAAAGAGAAAATGATTGGATGATCATCGATCAAACCAATTTAAAAAACAAAGAAATTCCTGAATCAAAAGCTAAAAAATTAAGAGCTTCTTACTATTTTATGGGGGCATTATTAGGAAAATATAAAAAAGTAGAAATTTACTTTCCGGGTGGTTGTTCAATTGGTGCTCGTCCGATTAATCTTCATTTAAAAGGATTTGCTGCTTTAGGTGCTAATATAGTAGAAAAAGGAAATAAATATTTGATTGAAGCTGACGAATTAAAAGGTAATAATATTTATTTAGATGTTCCAAGTGTTGGAGCAACGATTAATATTATGTTAGCTGCTGTTAAAGCTCAAGGGTTAACGGTAATTGAAAATGCTGCTAAAGAACCAGAAATAGTCAATGTTGCCACTTTTTTGAACAATATGGGCGCTAAAATAACGGGAGCTGGAACTAGTGAAATTAGAATTAAAGGTGTTAATAAATTAGGTAACGGATTTACGGAAGTAATACCTGATAGGATTGAAGCGGGAACTTATGTTATTGCGGGAGCTTTAATGGGTAATAAACTAAAAATCGAAAATATCATTCCTGAACATATTGAATCTTTAACTTTAAAATTAAAAGAGATGCATATTCCTATTGAAATATATGATGATTATTTAATTATATCTAAATGTAATAATATGAAACCGGTTAGTATTAAAACCCAAGGATATCCCGGATTTGCGACTGATTTGCAACAACCGATGACCGTGTTATTAGTGGGAGCTAATGGAACATCGGTTTTAGAAGAAACAATTTATGAAAATAGGTTTCAAAATATTCCCTTTTTAAATGAAATGGGAGCTGATATTATTATTGATAGCAGGAAAATATATATTAAAGGACCTAAAAAATTAAGTGGCAAAGAAATTATTGCGACGGATTTAAGAGCGGGAGCTTGTTTAGTTTTAGCCGGATTAAAAGCTGATGGAATAACGATTATTAAAGAAGTCGAACATATATTAAGAGGTTATGAAAATATTATTGAAAAATTAAAAAATGTCGGTGCGGATATTGTTTTAGTTGATGAATAATTTAGCTAATAAATAATATAATTTAAGTAGATTGATTCTACTTTTTTTATGGGAGGAATTTATAATGAAGAAAATTCTAACAATGATTATTATCGTTTTAGCTATTTTATTGATTTATTTAGGTTTTAAAGATAAAGACATCTATTATTTATCACTTGGTGATGCTTTAGCTAATGGTGTTAACGGGATTGGGGCTAAAGATTATGGTTATGCTGATTATATTAAAGATTATTTAGATAATAATAATTTATTAGATAATTATGTTGCTTTAACCAATAATAATGAAAGAAGTATTGATTTAATCAAAAGCATTGAAGAGAATGTCAAAATAAAAATTAATAATAAAGAAAAAACATTGCAGAACGCTTTAATTAAAGCTGATATCATAACAATATCCATTGGGATGAATGATTTATTTAGTAATATTACTTTCAATAATGATTTTAGTGTAAATGATCTATATAATAAATTAGATGAAGTAGCACTAGATTTAGATAAATTATTTAAATTATTAAGAGATTATTCAAAAGAAAAAATTGTTTTTATCGGTTTTTATAATTGTTTAAAAGATGAAGAATTAACAGAATTTTTTAACTATGCCAATGACAAAATAAGTAAATTAGCTAATTCTTATAATATTGATTATTTAAATATTTATGAAGAACTTAATGATTCAAGTTATTTCGATAGTATTATCGATAGTTTTCCAAATAAAAAAGGCTATCAAATGATAGCTAATAAAATAATTGCTATTTTAGAAGAAAAAGTAATTAAAAACTCTTGATTTTTGTTAATTTTATTTGCTATAATATAGAAGCATTAAATTTCTATGACTTAATTTAGTCATGGCGGAAGGAGATAAGATTATGAAAAAAGGAATTCATCCAGAATATATGGACACTAAAGTTACTTGTGCATGTGGTAATACTTTTACAGTAAAATCAAATAAAGAAGAACTACATATTGAAGTATGTGATAAATGTCATCCATTCTTTACAGGTAAACAAGGAACAGTTACGAAAACTGGTCGTGTTGAAAAATTCAATCGTAAATATGGACTTAATCAAGATAAAGCTGCATAATTGCAGTTTTTTTTCTTTTTAACTCTGACTCGTGCTATAATTATGATGTAGTGTTAGAAAGGAGCGAAGATTTATAATTTATTAAATTATAAAAAAATAAAATGAAAATAGGAATCGCAAGTGATCACCGAGGGGTGATTTTAAAAGAGAAAATCAAAAATTATTTGAACGATAAATATCAAATAATCGATTATGGAACTAATTCAATTGAAAGTGTAGATTATCCACAATATGCTTATAAAATAGGTGAAGCTGTTCATGATAAAAAGATCGACTTCGGAATTTTAATATGTGGAACCGGCATTGGCATGAGTATTGCATGTAATAAAGTTAAAGGGGTTAGATGTGCTAAAGTAAACAATAAAGAAGAAGCTTTTTTAGCAAGATCACACAATAATGCTAACGTGATTGCTTTAAGTGAAAAAACAAATGATTATAAAGAAATAATCGATACTTTTTTAACGACTGATTTTTCAAATGAAGAAAAACATCACCGAAGAGTGGAAATGATCGATAATTATGACAATTAAAACAATTCTTTATTTAATTGTTGTTCCATTTTCGATATTAGCGATCGATAGTATTAATTTTCAAAATGTGTTTAAAAAAAATCGTTATTATCAAGCAAGAATTTTATTTATGTTTTTAGCGATGGGATTGTCGTATTTAGTCGTTAACTTTTTATATGATTTTTTCATTTCAAGTGTATAATTTTAATAGAAGAGCAGTATTTTAATAAAGGTGATGCTATGAAAAGAATACTGCTTTTAACATGTCTAATTATTTTAATACCTTATTTAGTTGTTAATTTATTTATTAAAGATGATGAAATAAAATTCAAATATACCAACAATATGAAGGTTAGAGTCAAACAAGAAGATACTGGTGAGATAATCAATGTCCCGTTTGAAGAATATATTGTTGGTGTTTTAGCAGGTGAAATGCCAATTTCTTTTGAATTAGAAGCTTTAAAGGCACAAGCAGTGGCGGCGCGAAGTTATGTAATGAAAAAAATGGAGTATAATAAAGATAAAGAATATGATGTCGTCGATACCGTTATGAATCAAGTTTATTTAGATAATGACTATTTAAAAAAAGCTTGGAAAGATAATTATACGGAAAATATCAATAAAATAAAAACTGCCGTTTTGGAAACATCTAATCAGTATTTGGTTTATGATGATGAGGTAATCGATGCGATGTTTTTTTCAACTAGTGTGGGATTTACTGAAAATAGTGAAGAAGTTTTTACTACTAAGTTACCTTATTTAAGGAGTGTTAGTTCAACTTGGGATACGATTTCTCCAGTATTTGAAGTTAATTATACTTTTACATTAAGTGATTTTTATGACAAATTAAATTTAGATTATCAAGATAAACTAACTTTAGAAAAAGTTAAAACGACAAGTACGGGAAGAATTAAAGAAATTAAAATTAATGATGTATTATTTACAGGCAGTGAAGTTGTTAATGCTTTGAATTTAAAATCTAATCATTTTACTATTACCCAAAATCAAGATAAAATTTATATAACAACTAAAGGTTATGGACATGGAGTAGGAATGAGCCAGTATGGCGCTCAAGCGATGGCTTTAGAAGGATATACTTATGAGGAAATTTTAAAACATTACTATCAAGGTACCGAAATAAAAAAATTTTAAAAAAATGTATAAATTTTTCATATTTGACCAAACTTAATATAGAGGTGAAAATATGAAAACAAGAAAGTTAAAAAAAGGAGTTGTTTATGCTTTATATGCTTTATCTTTTGTCACGGTTTTAGGAACAATCTATCTATTAGAATTTATCTCTTCGCCTAAGCAATTAGAAGACGATGCGACTTATGTCAATGATATTATTATTGAAGATGAACAGCCGGTTGTTAATACCAGTAATATTATTACGAAACCTTATTTAGGAGAGGATATTAAAATTGTAGGATATTTTTATAATTATCAAGGAAGTGAAGAAGAACAAAAAAACGCTTTGATTTATTATGATAATACTTATATTCCGAATAGTGGTGTTGACTATCAGGGAAGTGAAGCATTTGATGTTGTGGCAATATTAGATGGTGAAGTAACGAAAGTTATGGAAAACAATTTATTAGGTAAAATTATCGAAATCACCCATGATAATAATTTAATAAGTGTTTACCAAAGTTTGGGGGAAGTTAGTGTTACTGAAGGTGATACCGTTTTACAAGGACAAATTATCGGTAAAAGTGGTGAAGCCAATATTTCACTTGATTTAGGTAATCATTTACATTTTGAATTAATTCATAATGGGACAAATGTTAATCCAGAGGAATATTACGATAAACAATTAAATGAATTGTAAGAGTTTTAATACTCTTTTTTAGGTATATTTATTAGTTTAATATATATATTTAATTAAGAGGTGTTACATGAATAAAAATATCATTAATCGCGTTTTAGAAGAAACAGAATATATTATTAAAACTAATAGTACGGTAAGAGAAATAGCGAAAATATTTAATGTCAGTAAAAGTACTGTTCATAAAGATTTACACGAACGATTGAAAGATATAAATTATTCTAATTATTTAGAAGTTGATAAGATTTTAAAGTATCATACAGACATTAGACATATTCGTGGTGGGGAGTCAACGAAGCGGAAATATTTAAGTAATTAATGAAAAAAATGGTAGAAAATATGGTATAATAATTTAAGAAATGAGAGTGATAAAATGTTCGCAAAGGATATTGGAATAGATTTAGGAACGGCTAATGTACTTATATATGTTAAAGGCCAAGGTATCGTTTTAAATGAACCATCAGTGGTAGCTATGGATGCGGAAACAAAAAAACCTTTGGCAGTCGGTAGTGAAGCTCGCGAAATGTTGGGTCGCACTCCCGGATCAGTAGTAGCAATTCGCCCAATGAAAGATGGTGTGATTGCTGACTTTGAAATAACGGAAGTTATGTTAAATCATTTTATTAGAAAAATCAATGGTAAAAGTTTTTTATCACGACCAAGAATTTTAATTTGTTGTCCTTCCAATATTACCCAAGTTGAAAAAAACGCCATTAAAGAAGCTGCTGAAAGAACCGGAGCTAAAAAAGTATTTATCGAAGAGGAACCAAAAGTAGCTGCTATTGGAGCCGGAATGGATATTTCTAAGCCAAGTGGTAATATGGTTATCGATATTGGCGGGGGAACGACGGATATTGCTGTTTTATCGCTAGGCGGAATTGTTACTAGTTCTTCAATTAAAATAGCTGGTAATGTTTTCGATAGTGACATTATGAAATATATTAAAGATAAATATAAATTATTAATCGGTGACAGGACAGCTGAGGAAATTAAAATAAGTATCGGTACAGTTTATAGTGGCAATAAAAACGATAAAATGGAAGTAAGAGGAAGAGACCTAGTTACTGGTTTACCACATTCTATTACGATTTGTTCAGATGAAATCGAAGAAGCTTTAAGAGAAAGTGTCTATATTATCGTTCATACGGCGAAAAATGTTTTAGAACAGACACCACCAGAATTGGCTGCTGATATTATCGATAAAGGAATTGTAGTAACTGGTGGTGGTGCTTTAATCGATGGCTTTGATCTTTTATTAGCCCATGAATTAAAAGTGCCTGTATTTGTTGCGGAAAGTCCTTTAACTTGCGTTGTTGAAGGAACAGGTATATTGTTAGATAATATTCATTTGATTGATAAATAAAAACACGAATTATTTTCTTCGTGTTCTTGTTTTTTTTTCATCAGTTAAACCAACAATATAATCGATACTTACATTATAGAATTTGGCTAGTTTCATAACATGTTCTAAAGGAATTGTATAATGACCTAACTCATATCTTGAATAATATTGTTGTGTTATACCTAAAAAATTTGCAATATCTTTTTGTAGATAGTCATTATCTACTCTTAAATCTTTTAATCTTTTGAAATACATACTACCCTCCGTTATCATTATTAAAATAGCACAAATAAGGCCTTAAAACTTATGTGACGCAATAATTTATGTGCACCAATAGTTGCCAATTATATTTTGTGTATTTTTATGAAATTTATGTTATAATTAAATTGGAGATGTGAGATGAAAAGAGAATTTTGTGCTTCTGTTTTTGTAGTTAATCCTGTCGATAAAAAAATTTTGTTATGTCATCATCAAAGATTTGATCGGTGGGTTCAACCAGGTGGACATATCGAAGATGATGAATTACCAGAAGAAACAGCTTTACGAGAAACTTATGAAGAAACTGGGGTAAGAGTTAAATTGTTAGGGGAAAGATTCCCGCGAGAAGATGATTTTATAAGACCTTTAGGTATTCAAAGGAATCGTGGCAAAGATGGATCATTACATGTCGATATTACTTATGTTGGCATTCCTTTAAGTCAAGATGATGTGATTGAAGATGATGAAATTGATCGTTGCGCATGGTTTTCTTTAGAAGAATTGAATGATATCGAAGTATTTCCAGATATTAAGATAAGTTTTAATTATATTTTAAATAATATAATTAAATAGAAAGGTTTTGGGGGAATGGGAAAATTTCAAACAATTTATGATATTTGCTATGATACTTTATATCTAGTAGCAAGAGAAATTACTAACTTTTATGATGATGATGAAAAAATATTTTTAGAATTGCATAGTTTTTTAACCACTGACCATACTCGCTTTGAAGAAATATTTTCTAGTGTAAATAATTTTGAATTTGCAGAAGACAAAACATATTATAAAAAAATAATGATGTTAATTATTGCTAGTAGTTCTTATTGTTTAGCGTGTTATCAATATGATCGTGATATAAATACTGATATTAATATAGAAATAATTAATGTTTTTGAAAAATTAACAGCTCAAGATATTATTATGATGTTTTATGATTTAGAAAATAATCAAATTGTTGTTGATTATGTCGAAGATTATTTAGAATTTGCTTCTAAAAATTATATTTTAAGAAATAGTAGTCTCGATGTTATATTGAAAAATGGTAAAGCTAATCATCTTTTTAAAATTAATCCTTTTGAATTTATTCATTTTTTTAACTATATCAATTTAAATAATTTATTAACTTCAGAAAAGTTTATTCAGGGCTTTATCGATACTTATGATGCTTCTTTATCGAGTATAAAAGATGTTATTAATGAGTGTTTTGAAGATGAAGGTTTTGAAACTAATAATGAATTATTTACCGATGAAGAGTTTGATAAAAATGCTGAATATAACAATTGTTTAATCGATATTTTTAAAGAAAGAATAAATGAACATTTTCATAATGATGAGAAACAAATTGAAAATTTTTATCGTTATATTTTTTCTAATATTTATGAAACCCTAATTATCATAACTAATAATGATCAAGAACTTATGATAAAATTTGCAGATTTGTTAGAGTTATTTTCTAGTTGTAATTGTTGTTTTGAGGAATTATATTTTGCTTTTATGAACGATAATAATATTGCTTTGATGCTGATAAATTTCTTTATCGACACCAATGATTATATATGTGAAGATTTTTTAATGGATAAACGGGAACATTATAAAGCGATTGGTAATACGGAAATTTTAAGAGATTTAAATCCTTATTATGATGAAGAAAATATTGTTTTTGAACAAATTAAACAAAAAATAAAAGAGTACCCTGACTAGGTACTTTTTATGCGTTTTCAATTAATTTAGTAATTAATTCTTGATAACTTATTTTTTCATTCATAATTAATTTAGGATACATGCTAATGGGTGTGAAACCAGGAAGCGTATTTATTTCGTTTAAATAAATTTTTTGATAGTCTTTGTCATAGAAAAAATCGATTCGCGCTAATCCTTTTAATTCTAATGCTTCAAAAATTGTTTGTGCATATTTTTTGATTTGTTTTTTAACTTTATCAGGGATATTAGCAATCATATTAGTTTGAGCGGTATTATTTTGATATTTAGTGGCATAATCATAAAATCCCTCTTTAGTAATGATTTCCCCTATTTCTGAGATAATCAATTTTTTATCTTCTAAAACAGCGCATTCTAATTCTTGGGCATTAATAAATTTTTCAATTATTATTTTTTGATCATATTTTAAAGCGTTTTTAATCGCTTTTTTATATTCGAATTTGTTATTGGCTATTTGAATACCTATGGATGAACCACCGTTAGCTGGCTTAATAATTACGGGAAAAGGAATAGTTAGTTTTTGTTTTTTTGCATATATTTGGTATGGTACTTGGGGAATTTTATAATAACTTAAAATCTGTTTTGTTCTTTGTTTATCCATACAAATATAGCTAGATCCCCATTTAGAACCAACATATTTGATTTTGAATAAATCTAACATTCCTTGTAATTTTCCATCTTCGCCATTAATTCCGTGAGTAATTGGAAAAATAACGTCATATTTTTTTATAAATTCGATAATATTGGTAATTTTTTGCTTTTTGTTTAGCCATTCATTATTTTGAGTAATATAGACACAATCCAATTGAAATTTATTGTTATCGATATTTTTTATAATCGCTTTAGCGGAATTACATGATACATTATGTTCGGGTGATGTTCCACCATATATTAATAATACTTTTTTCATATTTTATTGAATTTATTTAAATAATAATCTCTTAATTCTTTAAAGCGATTATAGTGAACTACTTCTCTTTGTCTTAAAAAAGTAAGTGGAGCAATAACATCAGGGTCGTTTGTTTGATTGATTAATTTTTCATATGTTACTCTTGCTCTTTGTTCAGCGGCCATATCACTTTCTAAGTCAGCACGATAATCGCCTGTTGCTTCGATATAAGCGGTTGTGAATGGGACACCACTGGCATCGATTGGGAAATTAGCGTGATCGTGTTGGGTATAATAGCCACTTAAACCATTAGCTTTTAACTCTTCGATTGTTGCGCCTTTCATTAGTTGTTGAATCATCGTAGCTATCATTTCCCAGTGTGCCATTTCCTCAGTTCCAATGTCAGTTAATAATGCATATCCTTTTTCGTCAGGCATAGTGTATCTTTGGTTTAAATATCTTAATGCTGCTCCTAGTTCAGAGTCCGGTCCACCGTATTGAGCCATCATACTTTTAGCAAGTTTTAAATCTTTTTTAGTAATATTAATTGGATATTCTAATTTTTTTACATATTTCCACATGTTTTAATCCTCCTTAATTTTCCCATGGCCAA
>CALVVP010000074.1 GCA_944363895.1 uncultured Bacilli bacterium
TCAACTAGATCAAATTCCTTTTGATTTAGATGATTTAAGACATATCGATACTGATTATTTACCTGATGGTTTGGGTGATATTCGTGAAAAAAGAAGTCGCTAATTTTTATCAATATTTGGAAGAAAATGGTTATTCTCTTAATACAATTATTAGTTATAAAAAAGATTTAAATCAGTTTTTAGAATTTGCTAAAGATACTAATTTAAAAGATATCGATCATAATTTTATTAGAAAATATTTACAATTTTTATATGACCAAAAATATACTAGTAAAAGTGTTAGTCGACATATTAGTAGTTTAAAAAGTTTTTTTAAATATTTAGTTAAAATGGGAATAATTAAAGAAAATCCTTGTCTTTTAGTTAGTAATCCTAAAATCGAAAAAAAATTACCGAATTATTTGAATTATAATGATTTAGAAGTCTTATTTAGTATCCCTGATCAAAATGATGTTTTGGGGTTACGCAATTTACTTATTTTAGAGTTATTATATTCTTGTGGGGTACGGGTTAGTGAATTAGTCAATATTAAATTAAGTGATATTGATTTTAGTAATCAGCGGATTTTAATTTTAGGAAAAGGTAATAAAGAAAGATATGTTTTATATGGTAGTGTTTGTGATAAAATATTAAAGGATTATTTGAATAATAGTCGCAGTAAATTAAATAAAAATAGTGAATATTTATTATTAAATAAATTTGGTAATAAAATTACTGATCGAGCAATTAGAATGATTATCGATGATATTGTTAAAAAAAGTAGTTTAAAACTAAATATTTCCCCACATACTTTAAGACATACTTTTGCCACCCATTTATTAAATGAAGGTGCGGATTTAAAAATCGTTCAAGAATTATTAGGTCATGAAAATATCGCAACTACGGGAATATATACGCATGTTTCCAATGAACATTTAAGAAAAGTATATTTATCTAGTCAT
Source organism: uncultured Bacilli bacterium (assembly GCA_944363895.1). Classification (GTDB taxonomy): domain Bacteria; phylum Bacillota_I; class Bacilli_A; order RF39; family UBA660; genus Faecisoma. The sequence continues at coordinate 942 of CALVVP010000074.1, forward strand.
CCACGAGCGAGGAGGTAGTTATGGCAAAATTATATTTTAATTATGGAGCAATGAGTGCGGGTAAATCGATCGAGGTTATCACGACCGCTTATAAATATAATTCCAAAGGGATGAATGCTTTAGTTATTAAACCATTAATCGATACTAAGGGTGGGGATTTAATTACTTCCCGCATTGGTATGTCTAAACAAGTCGATATTTTATTAAAAAAAGATGCCAGTTTAATTGATGAAATTAAAAATTATGGTGATATTACTTGTTTAGTAATCGATGAAGCCCAATTTTTAACTGAAAAACAAGTTTATGAATTAGTGATTATTACCAAATATCTTGATATTCCGGTCATCTGTTATGGTTTAAAAGTCGATTTTCAAGGTCACTTATTTCAAGGTAGTGAAGCTTTAATTAGATATGCTGATTCTTTAAATGAATTAGTAGCAATCTGTGCTTGTGGTAAGAAAGCTCGTTTTAATGCCCGTAAAGTAAATGGCCAATATATTTATGACGGTGAACAAATTTTAATTGGCGAAGATGAAGCATATGATCCTTTATGTGAAACTTGTTTTTTAAATAAAGTTTTGATTCCTCATTCACAAGAGTTTCAAAAAATATATAATAAAATTAAAGGAGAACGATAATGAAAAAAATCATATTTTTAATTTTTATGTGTTTATTTAGTGTTAGTACTGTTTTAGCTACTAATCATATTTATGATATTGATATGGAAATATATCTTGATCAAAATGGTGATGCGACGATTTTAGAAACTTGGACTGTCGATGGTAGTGATGGGACCGAATGGTATAAAGTATATAATAATTTAGGTAATTCTCAAATAACCGATTTTAAAGTTTATATGGATGGTAATCCTTTAACTTATAAAGATTGGGATGTCGATGAATCATTAAGTGAGAAAAAAGGTTATTATGGCATTAATTATACTAATGATGGTTTAGAATTATGTTTTGGTAAATATGATTATAGTCGCCATGAATTTACTTTAAGCTATAAAATATCGAATTTTATCTTTAATACCGATGATGCTCAAGTTATTTATTTTAATCTAATCGATCGTTTATCTGATGTCGATTTTGACAATTTTTCGATTGTTTTATCTAGTTATTATGTCTTTCCTGATACTTTAGATGTCTGGGGTTATGGTTATAAAGGTTATGCTTATGTTGATAATGGTAAGATTTATTTATCTAATGATGGTGATATGAATAATAATTATGTTGTTTTATTAGCTAAATTTCCTTTAAACACTTTTAATAATAATAATTCTTCCCAATATACTACTTTTGATGAAGTATTGAATGCTGCTAATGAAGGTAGTTTTCAATATGGTTCTAATTTTTTAACTAAATTTTTAGCTGTTTTAGTAGTAATTATCAATATTATCTTGTGTTTTCTTCCTTTTATAATTATTTATTTTTATAACCGTTCTAAAAAATATGGTTTTATTAATAATAAAACGATTACGAAAAAAAATACCCCTTATTTTCGAGATATACCTTGTAATAAAGATATTTATTATGCTAATGCCTTAATTCAATTAAATAATTTTAATGAATCTAAAGCTAATATTTTAGGGGCAATCTTACTTAAATGGGTCAAAGAAGAAAAAATAATAGTAATTAAAAATAATGAGGATATTTCTTTGAAATTTAATCCAGAACTTAAAATTGAACAAGCTAATGAAAAAAGATTATATCAGATGATGTATGAAGCTAGTAAAGATGGTCTATTAGAAAAAAAAGAATTAGAAAATTGGGCTAAAAAAAATTATAGTAAATATTTAAATTTATTTAGTCAAATTAAAGATGATAAAATTAATGAATTAAAAAATGAAGGCCATATTTATAAAAGAAAAAATAAACAAGAATGTAAATATGTTAATGTTTTAGATGATACTTTATATGAAGAATCTAAAAAACTTTATGGTTTGAAATTATTTTTAGAAGATTTTTCTTCAATCGATACTAAAGAAGTAATTGAAGTTCAACTATGGGATGAATATTTAATGTTTGCTTATCTATTTGGCATTGCTGATAAAGTGGCTAAACAACTTAAAAATATGTATCCAGAATATATTGAATCTTTAGATAATAATCTTGATTTAGATACCCTTATTTTCTTTAATACGATATC
>CALVVP010000075.1 GCA_944363895.1 uncultured Bacilli bacterium
TAATTCGATATTGACATATTCATCATCTACTTCAAGTAATAAATCTAATTTTTGAATTCGATTATTTATTTTATCGGTAATTAAATTAGGATTTAAAATCTTAATTTTGTGCACCTCTCTTTCTAAATTTTTTTCTAAAAATTTTTTTAATAAATATTCACTTTTTAATAAAGTGGCCATAAAAACAATTTCATTGTTACCAGTATAATATTTTGAGGTCATTTTAAATTCCTCCTTCCTGTTTTAAAATTCTCCTCTACTAGTTATATAGGCGAAAAGTTGGCGATTTCCTTTTTTTTTATTAAAAAATTTAAAAAAAATGCAATTTCTTGCATTTTTTTAATTATTAGTAAACAATTTATACATTTTGTTGACATATTCGCAACCTAAAATATTTTTTAATAATTTATATTTTTATCAAGTAGGTGATAATAGTTACATAATTAAGAAAATTGTCCCATCTTTCATGAAAATCAATTTACATTTTCTTTAATTTTTGGTATTATTAATTAAGGTGGTTATATGTTATATAGTTCAGTTGATAACAATAAAATCAAAGATTTAAAAAAACTACAAACTAAAAAATATCGCGATAAAAAAGGATTATTTTTAGTTGAAGGAAAACATTTAGTTTTAGAAGCTTATAAGACTGATTGTTTAAAAGAACTATTTTTAGAAGAGAATGAATTTTTACCACTCGATGTTATGACTAGCTATATGACTAATAATGTTAAAAACTATTTAAGTGAACTAGATAATCCAACCAATATAATTGGTGTTTGTTATAAAAAAGAAGGAACTGTTAAAGGAAAGAGAATCGTTTTCTTGGATTGTATTCAAGATCCAGGGAACTTAGGAACGATTATTAGAAGTTGTGTTGCTTTTAATGTTGATACTTTAATCTTAAGTAAAGATTGTGTCGATTTATATAATGCAAAAGTAATTAGAGCTAGTCAAGGCTTACTTTTTCATTTAAATATTGTTATTTTAGATAATTATGAAATAATACCTAAATTAAAAGATGCAGGTTATAAAATATATGGTACTAAAGTAACTCATGGAAAAAACTTAAAAACTATTGAAAAAACTGACAAATTTGTTATAATAATGGGCAATGAAGGCAACGGCATCAGTGAAGTAAGTCAAGAATTATGTGATGAATTTATCTATATTGATATGAATCCAAATTGTGAAAGTTTAAATGTTGGGGTAGCGACAAGTATTATTCTATATGAATTAGATAAGTAGGGATTTTTATGGTATATGTAGGAGAAATTGTAAATACACATGGAATAAAAGGAGAATTAAGAATTGTTTCCGATTTTAAATATAAAGATAGTGTTTTTATCAAGGGTAAAAAACTTTATTTAGGTAAAAGAAAACAAGAAGTAGTTATTAAAACCTATCGTCCTCATAAAAATTATGATATGGTTAGTTTTGAAGATGTCAACGATATTAATGATGCCATAATCTTTAAAAATGATGATGTTTATGTTAAAAGGGAAGATTTAGATATTGATGGATATGTTGACGAAGATATTATCGGTTTAAAAGTTTATGCGAAAGATGAAATGATTGGAAAAGTAGTTAATATTTTAAAAAATAAACAAGAGATTTTAGTTATTAAAAACAAAACTAAAACTTATATGATTCCTAATGTTTCTGAATTTGTTAAAAACATCGATTTAGTTAATAAAAAAATGGATATTGAATTGATTGAAGGTTTATTAGATGAAAATTGATATTTTAACGCTTTTCCCTCATATGTTTGACAATTTTTTAACTGAATCGATTATTGGTCGTGCTATTAATAAAAATCTAGTCACAATCAATATTCATAACATCAGAGATTATTCAACTGATCCTCATAAAAAAGTCGATGACTATCCGTTTGGTGGTGGTCGTGGTATGGTTTTGATGCCACAACCTGTATTTGATGCTGTTGCTAATTTAAAAACTAGTGATTCTTTTGTTATTTTAATGACTCCACAAGGAGAATTATTTAAACAAAAAAAAGCTTATGAATTAAGTTTTAAAAAACATTTAATAATTATTTGTGGTCATTATGAAGGCTTTGATGAAAGAATTAGATCATTAGCTGATTTAGAACTATCGATTGGTGATTATATTTTGACAGGTGGCGAATTAGCTAGTCAAGTAATTACTGATAGTATTGTTAGATTAATCGATGGTGTTATTGCTAAAGAGTCGCATCTAAATGATTCATTTAATAATAATTTATTAGATTATCCTGTTTATACTAAACCTGTTGATTATAACGGGATGAAAGTTCCTGATGTTTTATTATCAGGCCATCATCAAAATATCGAAAAATGGCGTCATGAACAAAGTGTTATCAGAACTAAAAAACGTCGTCCAGATTTATTAGGAGATGATTAAATGAAACAATATTTAATATCAAAAGAAAAATATAATGGAGAAATTGTCTATATTAATTATGATAAATTACAAGGCTATAAATTTTGTCCTAAAACTAATCTATCTTATGATGGCATTAAAGTCAATGAAATGATTATTATTAAACCGTCTTTTATTGAAAAAATCATTAAAAGAAAAATAAAAAATAAACTGGATTTTTATTTAAGGTTGATTATCGATAATTTAGATGGTGATAACGATGATGATGATACCCGAATCGCTTTAGATGATTTAGCGCGTTATAAAAAAATTGTTAATCAACGCTATTCTATTTATTTAGATCCTAAATATATGGAATTATTAAATAAAAAAATGGATGTTATTGAAAGAGAATTAAACAATAATTTAATCTTTAAAGAAAATGTTTTAGAAAATGAATCAAGAAAAAGTCGTTAAGTTAATTTCCTTTTGTGAAATTAACTTTTTTGCTGTTTACAATTAAAAGAAAATAAGTTATAATTAATATTAGAAATATGATAAAGGTGGTTATTTATGAAAATAAA
>CALVVP010000076.1 GCA_944363895.1 uncultured Bacilli bacterium
AAATACTTGTTTCTATTTTATAAGTATGTTATAATTAAAAAGAGCCTAGAAACTCTCGCAGTTTGGAGGTTTTTTTATGTCAAGATTTATTTTTGTAACTGGTGGAGTAGTGTCAGGATTAGGTAAAGGGATTACAGCTTCTAGTATTGCTTTATTACTAAAAGCAAGAGGATATAAGGTATTTATGCAAAAATTTGATCCTTATATCAATGTCGATCCAGGGACAATGTCACCTTATCAACACGGAGAAGTATATGTTACTTATGATGGGGCAGAGACGGATTTAGATTTAGGTCATTATGAAAGATTTATCGATGAAGAATTAAACTATTCTTCTAATTGCACAACAGGTAAAATCTTTTCATCAGTAATTGAAAAAGAACGAAGAGGGGATTATTTAGGAGCAACCGTCCAATTTGTTCCTCATATTACTAATGAAATAAAAAATAAAGTTTTTGAAGCTAGTTCAACTAGTCATGCAGATTTTGTTATCACCGAAATTGGTGGAACGATTGGCGATATCGAATCACAAGTTTATTTAGAATCATTGCGCCAATTAAGAAATGATTTAGGTAAAGAAAAAACTTTATTTGTTCATACTACTTTAATACCATATATTTATGGTTCAGGAGAATTAAAGACTAAACCAACGCAACACTCAGTTATCGAACTAAGAGGATTAGGTATTCAACCTGATGTATTAGTATGTCGTTGCCCTTATAAATTAGATGATGATATAAAGAAAAAACTATCTTTATATTGTAGTATTGATAAACAAAATATAATTGATGCCGTCGATGTTAAAAATATTTATCAAATACCTTTAAATTTTTATAATCAAAAATTAGATGAAGTTATTTTAAAACAATTTAATTTGGAAATTAAAAAATCTAATATTGATTATTGGCAAGATTTAGTTAATAAAGTAGATAATTTAAAAGATGAAGTTGAAATTGCTTTAGTTGGTAAATATGTCGAATTACACGATGCTTATATTTCGGTTGTAGAAAGTTTGAAACATGCAGGATATAAATATAACACTAAAATAAATATTAATTGGGTTGACTCCGAAAAATTAGAAAAAGAAAATCTTAATTTGAAAGATATATTTAAAAATAGTAAAGGTATAATTGTACCTGGTGGTTTTGGCAGTCGGGGCATCGAAGGCAAAATTAAAGCTATTACTTATGCCCGTGAAAATAATATTCCTTTTTTAGGTTTATGCTTAGGAATGCAGTTAGCTTGCATTGAATTTGCTAGAAATGTCTGCGGTATTACTACTGCTAACTCGACTGAATTTGACGAATTAACTAATGATCCGATTATTGATTTGATGAGTGATCAAAAACAAATTATCAATATGGGTGGCACTTTAAGATTGGGCAATTATGACTGTAAAATAAAAAAAGATACCTTAGCTTATAAATTATATAATGAGGAGAATATTAAAGAAAGACATCGTCATCGTTATGAATTTAATAATAGTTATCGCAATATTTTAGAAAAAAATGGTTTTGTTTTTTCTGGTATTAATGAAAAAGCTAACTTAGTAGAAATAGTAGAATATCAAAAACATCCTTTCTTTATCGCTTGTCAATTTCATCCAGAATTTAAATCCCGACCAACGAGACCACATCCTTTATTTGATGGTTTTATTAAAAATAGTATCAAAAAAAGTTCATAAATTGAACTTTTTTATATTAATCTAATTTCATTTTCGTTGAAAAAAGGTTTTTTAGGATTGATTCGATCATAAAATAAAATACCATTTAAGTGATCGATTTCATGTTGAAAGGCAATTGCTAATTCTTCTCTTGCTCTTAATCTAATTTTATTACCATCGACATCATATCCTTCAACGGTTACTCTAGCATGTCTTGGAACATGACCTTCGACATCTCTATTAACTGATAGGCAACCTTCACCAACTTCCGCAGCAATCATTTCTTCGGAATAAGAAACAATTTTCGGATTGACGAAAACATATTCGTCAAATATTCCATCTTCAACTTCGTGAACAATGATAATAATTCTTTTATTTAAACCAAGCTGAGGGAAAGCTAATCCCATTCCTGGTCTTAAACTATATTTTTCAGCTAATTCTTCTATCTGACTATAAGTTAATTCATCGATAGCTTGTTTAATTAATTTTTTATCATCTTTAGTTAATGGGAAAGTGGCATCTTCACTAATTTTTCTTAATCTTTTATCTTTTTCATCTAAAATATTTAGTTTTTCAAACATAAAATCTCACTTCCTTTCACCAAACTACAAGTATTTTATCACATTTTTAAAAAAATGCAAAATAAAAAAGGAAGAAAGCCTTCCTTATCGATTACATGGTGATGGAGATTGACATTGACAAGAATTATTATTTTCAAATGCTCGTGCTCCAATAATTATTACTAGTAAAATGAATAATACTAATAAAATCGCCGCACCGTATCCAGCACCATTACCATAGCCGTAGCCACCATATGGTTGGCCACAACCATAGCCGCTATATCCTCCGTAATAATACATATTATTACCTCCTTCTTGCTAATATATTTTATTTATTTATAAATTTTTTGTTCATTTAAAACACCTATTTTTTAAATTGTGTTTTCAAAATAGAAAAAATATGATATTATTATTAAGGTGAAAGGTATGAAAAAGCTGTTTTCAAATTTACGATATTTAATATCTAAAATGGATCGACCGTTATTGATCGTTACCATTTTGTTTTTCTTATTTGGTTTACTAAATATTGTTACTGCTTCTAGTCGTGAAGCGGTGGTTCGTTATGAAGTATCGACTTATTATTATTTTTTTAAACAGCTACAAATGTTAATTATTGGGTTAATCTTATCTTACATTATCGTTAATTTGAAAACAAAGTTTTATAAAAATTTGATTATCTTTGCTTATTTAATTGTTTTAATTTTAGTTTTATTATTATTTCCTTTTGGTACTGAAGTAAATGGGGCTATTAACTGGTTACCAATCCCAGGTATTGGGACGATTCAACCAAGTGAATTAGCTAAACCAGTTACAATCATTTTAATTGCTATTATATTTGAACAATATTATCGTTTGTTTAGATCAGATAATCCCAAACGATATAATAAAATAGGTATCTTGTTGATTATCTTTATTTTAATTCCTATTTTGACATTTATGCAAAAAGATTTGGGTAGTGCTTTAATTATGTTAGCTATTTTTGGCGTTATGTTTTTAGCTAGCCCAATTAAAAGAATCGATAAATTAAGAACCGTTGGCTTAGTTTTCGTTGTGGGAATTTTAGGCGCGTCCATTATTGTTTTAAAACAAGGATATTTGTTAAGTGATGCCCAATTATCACGGTTTGATTTCTTTAATCCGTGTTCCAAATATGAAACGACCGGTTATCAAGTTTGTAATGGCTTTATTGCTTTGAATGATGGTGGTTTATTTGGTCTAGGAATCGGGAACAGTAAACAAAAATATTCTTATATTCCCGAACCACATACTGATAGTATTTTTGCTATCATTGGTGAAGAATATGGGGTAATAAAATGTAGTTTTATCTTTTTAGCTTATGTCTTTGTTATTTTTCGCATTTTAAAAATAGCTACTAATTCTAATACCATAAGAGGAAGATATATCTGTCTTGGAATTGCTACTTATATCTTTATGCATATTTTAATTAATCTAGGTGGTTTATTTGGCCTTATTCCTTTAACTGGTGTTCCTTTACCGTTTTTATCATATGGTGGTTCTTATGCGATTAGTTTAATGTGTTCATTAGCGGTTGTGCAAAGATTCCATATCGAAAAAAAAGAAGAAAAATTTAAATTAAATCATTAAAACGACAAAATTTTAATGATTTTTTTTTTATAATTTTATTCGAGGTGATAAAAGATAAAAATATATTTAGATTTATTAATGATTCTTAATTTCTTTTTTGATTTTATTTTACTTTTATCGGTTTCAATTTTATTAAGGAGAAATGTCAGTATTTATAAAATAATTGGTGGTGCTTTTATCGGGGGAGTAAGTATATTATTTTTATTCATCGAACTTAATTCTTTAACTTTATTCATTTATAAATTTATTGTCAGTATTTTAATGCTTTTAGTAAGTTTTGGTTATAAAAATATTAAATACACTTTAAAAAATATTTTATATTTATATACTTCTAGTATTATTTTAGGCGGTTTTTTATATTTTTTAAATGTCGAATTTTCTTATCAACAATATGGTCTAATTTTTGTTAATAAAGGTTTATCAATAAATGTTATATTTTTAATCATATTTTGTCCAATTATTATATATATTTATGTTAAGCAAGGATTATGGTTGAAAAACAATTATAGTAATTATTATAAGGTAATACTTTATTATCATAACAAAAAATACTTATTAAACGCTTTTTTAGACACAGGTAATAATTTAACGGTTCCCTTAACTAAAAAACCGGTTATTTTAATTAATAAAAAGATACAAGTTGATAATTTTTTCTATATACCTTATCAAGGGGTTAATGGTAAGGGAATTATTAAATGTTTTAAAGCGGATAAAATT
>CALVVP010000077.1 GCA_944363895.1 uncultured Bacilli bacterium
AGTGATGAAACTGATATTTGTGAATTTGTTTTGTTTCCAAAAGAATTTTGTGATATAATTAATTATAGTATATATATGATAGAAGGGAAAGTCGAAAAAAGATTTGATAAATATCAAATTATTATCAATCGAATAAAGAAGGTGGATTATGAAAAATAAAGGTTTTACATTAGCTGAATTGTTAGGTGTTATTATAATTTTGGGGGTTATCGCTTCAATTGCAACAATTAGTATTACTAATAGTATGAAAACGAGTAAAGAAGAATTATATGATTTACAAGTGGAAAATATAATTAATGGCGCTAAAACTTGGGCAAGTGGCAATGTTTTTGAACTACCAGAAAATGATGGTGAAGCAATTTATTTGACTTTAGCCGAATTAAAACAAGCTGGTTTTGTCGAAAAAGATATTACTAATCCTTTAACTAATCAATTATTTAGTGATCAGTTACAAGTAAAAATAACAAAGGTTGATAATAATTATAATTATGAAATCGTCGAATAAAATATTATAGAGGTGAAAAATGAATATATTAGATATAGGAATTATTATATTTATCATATTTGGGGGAATTTTAGGTTTAAAACGAGGCTTTACTAGAGAATTAGTCGAAGCTATCGGTTTTATCGTCGTTATTGTTTTAGCTTATTTTTTAAAAAATCCTTTATCAGTGTTGATGTATGAATATTTACCATTTTTTAATTTTGGTTTATTAAAAAATGTAGAAATATTTAATATTTTGATTTATGAAGGAATTGCTTTTATTATTTGTATTTTAGTCTTATCGGCTCTATTAAAAGTTGTTTTATTAGCTACTTCTGTTTTTGAAAAAATATTAAATACAACCATTATTTTAGGTATTCCTTCCAAAATTGCGGGAGCGATTATCGGCTTACTTCATCATTTTATTGTAGCTTTTGCTATTTTATATGTTTTAGCTATTTTCTGTTTCGATGTCGATTTTGTCAACGAATCAGAATTAAAGAATAAAATATTAAATAACACACCACTTTTATCGAATATTGCCGATAAAGGAATGAACATTATTAATGAATTTTTAGTTTTAAAAGATCAATATACTGATAGTAGTATCAGTGAAGATGAATTTAATTATCAGGCAATTGAATTATTTTTAAAGTATGATATTATCACTCCTGAATCTTTAGAAAGATTAATCGAAAAAGGTAAAATTTCGGAATTTGATAATTATAGTGATTTAATAAATACTTATAAGGAGGATCAAAATGGAAATTAAAGATAAAAATGAATTTCAAAATATTATTAATAGCGATTACGCTTTAGTTGATTTTTTTGCTACTTGGTGTGGACCTTGCAAAATGTTAAGTCCAATTATTGAAAATATTGCCAACAGTCGTGATAATATTAAAGTGGCGAAAGTCGATGTCGATAAACACGAAGATTTAGCTAGAACTTATGGTGTTATGTCAATTCCTACTTTAATTTTATTTAAAAATGGGCAAGTAGTTGCTACTAAAGTCGGATTTGTTCCTGAACCATTATTAACTGAATGGATTAATAATAATCGGTAATGCAACGTTATTTTAGTGAAGTAAAAAAAGACAATTTGTTTTTATTAAAAGCGGATGATTTATATCACATTAAAACAGTTATGCGCATGAGTGTCAATGATGAAATAGAAGTTGTTTATCAAGAAAATTTATATATTTGTAAATTAAATCGAGATTATAATGCTGTAATTGAACGAATAATTAAAAGTCCTAAAATAAAAAAAAGAGAATATGTTTTATGTGTTCCCATTTTACAAGAACAAAAAATGTCTTTTATTTTGCAAAAAGCGACCGAATTAGGTGTCGATCTAATTATTCCTATTTTAACTAATAGAAGTATGATTAAAATAGAAGGTAAAGAGAACAAAAAAATCGAACGTTGGTGTCGGATTTGTAAAGAAGCAAGTGAACAAGCCAAAAGATTGACAATACCTAAAATAAGTGCAATAAAAAAAATAAGTGATTTAAACCTAACTGGTTTAAAAATCGTTTGTAGCACCCAAGAAAAAAATAACACCTTAAAAAAAGTATTAAAAAATAATTTAAAATATGATAAAATAATAATGGTTTTTGGTCCCGAAGGAGGATTAACGCTTGAGGAAGAACAAACTTTAGTTAATCTTGGTTTTATTCCTACTTCTTTAGGCGATAATGTCTTAAGAACAGAAACTGTACCGCTTTATTTACTTAGTGTTTTAAATTATGAAATGGAGTGATTGTTTATGGATTTTATTATTAATAATATTTTAACTTATAAATATGTCTATCTTGGCTTATTGGCTTTACTATTGTTGATAATTATTTTAATTATAATTTTTAAGCCTAAAAAAGTGAAACCGATTACTACAAGAGTTGATGACGAGGTAAAAACTAGTGAAAAAACGGATATCGAACAAGTAATCGAAGCTTTAGAAGAAAATACGGAGAAAAGACCGATGACGACTTTTGAAGAAGAACAAGAAGCTAATGCGATTATTAGTTACCAAGAATTAGTACAAGCTGTCAATGAAAAAAAAGCGCGTTTAGAAAAAACGGATTTACCTAAAAAATTAGAGCCGGAAGTACCAGTTGAATTGCAAGAAAATATCGAAGAAGAACCACCTAAATTTAAAAATAGTGAATTTATTTCCCCGATATTTGGTAAAGATAGTAACAATGATAAATTTTTAAAAGAGTTAAAAGATTTTAGGAATAATTTATGAAATATTATATAATTAATTTAGGCTGTAAAGTAAATGCTTATGAAGCTAAAGTCATGAGTGATTTACTTACTAATGCTGGTTTTGTTAAAGGAAGTATTGACGACTCTGATATTTATGTTGTCAATACTTGTTTTGTTACTAATGTTGCCGAACATAAATCTTTGCAAATGATTCGCAAAGCGATTAAACACCATCCTCAATTAGTTATCGTTTGTGGTTGTCTGTCACAAATGAAAGAGCAAGAAGTATTAGCGATTGATGGAGTTGATATTGTTTTAGGAAATAAGGATAAAACCAAAATAATTGAGTATATTAATAATTATAAAGGTAAGATTAGTAAAGTTTACGATTTATCGAATGTGGAATTTGAAGATATGCAATTAAACAATTTTGATAAAACTAGAGCTTTTGTTAAAATTCAAGATGGTTGCAATAATTTTTGTTCTTATTGTATTATTCCTTATACTCGTGGTTGTGTTCGTAGTAAGAAAAAAGCTGATGTGCTTAACGAAATAAAAAATTTAGTTAATTACGGTCATAAAGAAATTGTTTTAACCGGTATTCATACCGGGAATTATCACGATTCTAATTATGATTTTGCTTGTCTTTTAGAAGATATTGTTAAAATACCTAATTTAAAAAGATTAAGAATTTCTTCGATCGAAATTACAGAAATAAACGATCGAGTAATTGATATTATTAAAAATAACGATATTTTAGTTGATCATATGCATATTCCTTTACAATCAGGCTCAGACACGATTTTAAATTTAATGAACCGAAAATATGATATAACTTATTTTATCGATAAAATCAATCAATTAAGAAAAATTAGACCGTTAATTTCCATTACAACCGATGTGATTGTTGGCTTTCCTTTTGAAACCGAAGATTTATTTAATGAAACGATTAATAATATTAA
>CALVVP010000078.1 GCA_944363895.1 uncultured Bacilli bacterium
TAATTATAGCTTTTAAATACAAATTATTTATCCAATACGGAAGGCTGGAGCTACACCAAAAGAAGCATTAGCATTACCATTGCTACCTTTACCATTAGTTTCAACAAAGTAGAAAAAGTTAGCAAGACCACTCATTGAACGTAACCACCATTCATTATTACTTCCATTATATGTCTTAACAGCACCAGAATATCTACTAGTTGTAACACCAAGATTTTTATAATAATCTAATTGTCTAGTATAATTATCAATTGAATCACTCATGGTATTACTGGTTCCATCTTTTCCCCATACTTCTTTTGCTGATAATAAATATAATTTATCAGTCGAAATTAAACTTGATGAACCATATACTTTAGTATCTATTATGACATCTCTTAAATCACTTGGTAAAGCATTATAAATAGTGTTGTTAACAAAGGTATGCATCGAACTTGCTGGCCATCCTCCTGAACTTGTCATCGTAGAATTCATGCCATGTTCTGTTATTATATCGACAAACTCAACGACAAAACCACATGCTGTTTGCGAAAAATTAGAATTTGTACATTCACTTGGACTAAGTATATTAGCTATTCTCACCGTAAATGTACCATAACCTGATACTACTACTTCTTTAGTATCACCAACATTATAATTTTCTTCTGCTACCCCAGCTTTGACTAATTCAGATATTGTTTCCCAAGAATCTTCGGCAAATGATATCGATTCTGGTAAATTTATTTTTACTGTTATTTGTTTGGTTGCTGTTGTTGTTAAGCTATTACCACCAGTGGCGGTACAACTTAACATTTGACTACCTACTTCTAAACTGCTTGTATTAGTTGGTGTACAACTTATACTTCCCCCACTAATTGAATAACTGACATTAAAATAATTGCTTACTTCATTACTGTCACCTTCAGTAATTTCAACTACATCATCTTGTGCTACTAAACTTGGACTATCTTTATCAACTTTAATTACATAATCTCTTGAAGATGTATTACCGGCTAAATCAGTAGTGGTAATAGTTATAGTTGTTCCGGTAGTATTACTAGTTATATTTGCTAGGTTACTTATGGTACTATCATGACCAGATAAATTATCACTGCCATCTAAAACATCAATAGTCACATCAGTTGTATACCAATCGTTAGTTCCTAAAGTACCGGTAAAGTTGGCTGTTCCAGCTATTGGAACAGTTTTATCTAATTTATATATAACACATTCTTTATCACTTTCATTACCATAGTTATCAACACCAATTACACAAACATAGTTAGAGTCACTTTCCGTGTTGATATATATTTGATTACTAACATTATAAATAGTATTATCAGGAGTACATTCACTACTTCCCATACATCTTTTATAGCCAGCTACTCCTGATTCATTATCCGTAACATTTATCTGAATATAAATATCTTCTTTATACCAATCATTACTATTAGCACTTGTATTGATTACTTCTTGACTGATTGTTGGAGCGATTTCATCTTGACCAATAAATCCTAAATCACATTCAGAAGTACTAATTATTTCAACATCACCAATAAAATTCTTTTTATAACATTTATCATTAATAACTACTGCCATAGATATCTGATTATTAGAATTAACATATAACTGACCTGTCGTTGGTTTATTCGTCATTTCTATTTCATTATAAACATCCGCCAAATTATCGATTTTCATCTTTTTAGCTTCATCAAACAATGATGCTGCATAATAATTATGACCACTATTTACAATCAATTGCGCAGTTGACATATCGACCGATTCTTGGGCATCATTTACAACATTTAAAATAATAGGTGTGGCAATTAGAGAAATTATCGCTAATAAAATAATTACCCCTAATAGTTCAATAAGCGTAAAACCATTATTTTGTATTTTTAGCTTATTTCTTAATTTTTTATTTATTAGTAATATCTTTTGCACTTATATCTACCTCTATTCTATTTAAATTTTAGCTTATTTTGTATTGTTAGTCAACATTAAAGTGTAAAGGATAGTGTAAAGAAAAACTAAAGATTTCACTCTTTAGTCAATCCGATTAAATAATAATTCTAAATTTTTAATTTCTAAATCAGAATCCAATTTATATTCTTCCCATTTAAAAGGTTTTAAACCTAACATATTTTTAATTTTATCCGCACTACTAGGCATAAATGGATTTAACAAATTAGATAAATTAGCAATCATATAAACACAAGTATAAGTCGTTTCATTAAAAGAAGTTATATCTTCTTTAACTTGAACCCAAGGTTGGCGTTCATCATAATATTTATTACCTAATGTAGCATAATCAATAATTAAATTAAGAGCTTGTTTTAATTCACCATCTTCGATCAATTTACCTACTTCAGCATAAAGAGCTTTAGTATGGGCCATAATATCGACATCGATTTCGGCTTTCTTAATCATACCATCAAATTTTTTATTGACAAACGATAAATTACGATTAATAAAGTTACCAATTACCCCAACTAAAAATTTATTATGACTTAATATTAAATCAGAAGTAGAAAAATTAACATCTTTTTTCTCAGGTCCATTAGCAATCATATAATATCTAACAGTATCTTTATTATAAGTACTAGCTAATTCATCCATCGTAATTAAATTACCTTTGCTTTTACTCATTTTTTCATCATTCATATTGACATATTCGGAAGAAATAATTTTTTTAGGTAATTGCCATTTGGGATTAATAGCATTTAATAAAGCCGGATATATTACTGTATGAAAAGTAATATTATCTTTACCATGCACAAAATAAGTAATTAAATTATCTTTATCAGTTAAAAATTCATCAAAATCAATATTACGGTCTTGACATACTTTCATACTAGCCGTTAAATAACCTAAAACCGCTTCAATCCAGACATAGATTTTTTTGTCTTCATAACCGTCGACCGGAACATCGACACCCCAAGTTAATTGTCTAGTTGTTGCTCGATCGATTAAACCTAAATTAAGATATTTTTTAGTTTCATTAATGGCGTTTTTCCGCCAATCATTTTCTCGATTAGCGACTAATTGTTCTAATAGTTTTTGAAAACTAGATAATTTAAAATATAAATGTTTATTTTTTTTAATAATGGTAGGTGACCCACATATTTTACAATGTTTATCTTTTAATTCTTTAGGATTAATGGGACTTAAACAATCATCACATTGTTCCCCCATCGCATGACCACCACAATGAGGACAAATACCAATTATTTCACGATCAGATAAATATTCATTACATTTTGGACAAAAATCTTGTTCATCTTCTTGTTCATAAATATAACCATGGTCTAAAATAATTTTATAAAATTCTTGAACTTGTTTTTTATGTTCTAAAGTCATAGTTGCTGTATAAAAATCATAAGAAAAATCTAAGTTTTTAAAGCTATTAACAAATTCTTCATGATATTTTAAAGCAATACTTTCAGGAGTAACTCCCTCTTTTTTAGCTCTAACGGTAATTGGTGTCCCATGACAGTCAGTACCTGATACATATATTACCCTATTACCACAGCCCCGATGATATCTAGCGATAACATCAGCTGGTAATAGAGCCGCTAAATGACCGATGTGTAAAGAATTATTCGCATAAGGCCAAGCTCCCCCAATTAATATATCTTTCATAGTTCATCTCCTTTGATACAAAATACCGCATATAACGGAACTGATTTAATATTATTTTTAAAGCCAAAATTTTTACTAGAAATTCTAATCGCATATTTAGGATGATATTCATTAATATAGTTAGTTAGACTCCTAGATTTAACATGTTCACTAGTTTTAACTTCCACAGGGATAACATCACCTTTTGATGTTTGTAAGACAAAATCGATTTCTGATGAATAATCATTTTGCCAATAATTTAAATTTAATCCATTATATTTAAAACAAGAAGCAACATAATTTTCGGTTAACATCCCAATCATCACTTCGTTTACTGCGTCTTGATTTTTAATTAAATATAAAGGAAATTTGGATAAGTTAGTTAAAAGGCCAACATCATTCATATATAATTTAAAGGAATCCAATTGTTCATACATTTTAAGCGGAACACCGATGTTGGTTTTATAACATTTATTAGCAATACCCGCATTAACTAACCAATCTATCGCATAGCCAAAAATTGTGCTGGTGCCACCTTTTTGGATTAATTTATATTGAAATTTTTTATTGTCTTTAGCTAATTGATTAGGAATAGATTCAAAAGTAGCAATTATTTTATTAGCATCTTGATAATTCGTATATTTAGTAATATCATTTTTATATGATTCCAAAATTTTCGTTTGAATATCGATTGCATCAATAAGAGAATTAGATTTAGTATATTCTAAAACGACTTCTGGCATACCGCCAATAGCTAAATAATCACTATATAAATCATAAGCTTTTTCATGTAATAATTTAGATAATTGGATATTATTGAAGTAAGATTTTTTTATTTCTTCGATTAATAAATCATTGTTCGTAGCCATTAAAAACTCTTCAAAATCTAAAGGATAGATATTTAATATATCAACCTTACCGACTGGAAAAGAATAATGTTCTCGATTAATATGCACACCCAACAAACTACCTGCACCAATAATATAATAATTAGGAGCATCTTCACAAAAATATTTTAAAGAAGTTAAAGCTCGCGGATTTTGTTGAATTTCATCAAAAAATATTAAAGTGTTTTCTGTTATTTTTTTGTTAAAAAATATTTCTAATTGTTTAATTATATTTTGGGGATTAATATTTTCATTTATAATGTTATTAATTATTTCATTTGTTTCAAAATTAACATAAATGATATCATCAAAATATTTACCAAATTCTTTGACTAAATATGTTTTGCCAACTTGTCTAGCACCGTAGATTAATAAAGGTTTCCTATTTTCTTTATTTTTCCACGCAATTAGCTGCTCCATCGCTTTTCTTTTCATAAATATTCACCCTTTAAAATATAACATATAACTCCAAAAAAGTCAATAAAATATTGATTAATTTGGAGTTATAAATCATTTTATGACAATATTAACTAGTTTTTTTGGAACTGTTATAATTTTCACAATTTCTTTATTTTCAATATATTTTTGAACATTATCTAAACTTTTAGCTAATGTTTCCATCTCTTCTTTAGTAGTATCCATGCTAACACTAATTTTACCTCTTACTTTACCATTAACTTGAACAACCATTTCAAACATTTCTTCTTTGGTTTTATCTTCATCATAAGTTGGCCATGGTTCATAAGCAATCGTAGCATTATGACCTAATCTATTCCACAATTCTTCAGTTACAAAAGGAATAACCGGATTTAATAGTTTAAGTAAGTTATTAGCATATTCTAGTGGAAATACTTCTTCTTTATAAATCGCATTGACAAAAATCATAATTTGACTAATCGCTGTATTGAAGTTTAAGGTTTCATAATCATTAGTTACTTTCTTAACAGTTTGATGATATATTTTTTCCAAGTTTTTGTTTTCTTTATCTTGAATATTACCTTCAGTGTATAAACGATATACTCTTTCGATGAAACGGTGGGCACCCGCAACGCCTTGTTCACTCCAAGGTTTGCTCATTTCAAGTGGACCCATAAACATTTCATATAATCTTAAAGTATCCGCACCGTATTCTTTAACAATATCATCAGGATTGATAACGTTACCTCTTGATTTACTCATCTTTTCGTTATTTGCACCTAAAATCATTCCTTGATGAAATAGTTTTTGAAATGGTTCAGCGACATTAACTATACCTTTTTCGTATAAGTAACGATTCCACATGCGAGAGTATAGTAAATGACCTACGGCATGTTCTGGTCCACCGATATATAAATCAACCGGCATCCAATGTTCAATTAATTTTTTATCAGCTATTTCCTTATCATTGTTAGGATCGATATATCTTAAGAAATACCAACTTGAACCAGCTGAACCCGGCATCGTTGAGGTTTCTCTTTTGCCTTTGCTACCATTTACTTCGACATTGACCCAAGTAGTAGCTTTTTCTAGTGGTGATGCCCCATCATGAGAGGGACTATAATCTTCTAATTCTGGCAAAACTAAAGGTAAATTAGTTTCTAATATATCTTTTCCGTTTTCTAAATGAATAATTGGAATTGGTTCGCCCCAATATCTTTGACGAGCAAAAATCCATTCTCTTAAGCGATAATTAATATGTTTTGTTCCTAATTTTTTTTCTTCTAACCAACTAATCATTTTATTAATCGCTTCTTCTTTGTTTAAGCCATTTAAAAAACTAGAATTAATATGTAACCCATCGCCAACATAAGGTTCTTTAGAAATATCGCCACCCTCGATAACAGGAATAATTTCTAAATTAAATTTTTTAGCAAATTCATAGTCTCTTTCATCATGAGCGGGAACTGCCATAATGGCTCCGGTTCCATAAGTAGCTAAAACATAATCGGATATCCAAATCGGAATTTCTTTACCATTAACGGGATTAATCGCATAAGCTCCGGTAAAAACACCAGTTTTTTCTTTGTTTAATTCAGTTCTTTCCAATTCAGATTTAGAAGCACAGATTTTTTTATATTCTTTAACTTGTGTTTTATATTCTTCGGTTGTTATTTTGTCGACTAATTCATGTTCAGGAGCAAGTACACAATAAGTAGCGCCGAATAAAGTGTCACATCTTGTCGTAAAAACAGTAAATTCATCATCATTAACTTTAAATTTAACATGAGCTCCTACTGATTTACCAATCCAATTTCTTTGCATTTCTTTAGTCGATTCAGGCCAGTCGATCGTATCTAATCCCGCTAATAGTTTTTCGGCATATTTAGGGATATCGATTACCCATTGCTTCATATTTTTACGAATAACTGGAAATCCACCTCTTTCACTTTTACCATCGATAACTTCATCGTTAGCTAAAACTGTTCCTAATTCTGGGCACCAATTAACTGGCATTTCAATTTGTTTAGCTAAACCATCTTTATATAATTCGCTAAAAATCCACTGGGTCCATTTATAATAACTAGGGTCACAAGTTGAAACCACACGGTCCCAGTCGAAAGAAAAACCTAACATTTTTAACTGTTCAGTAAAAGTAGCAATATTTTTTAAAGTAAAGCCTTCAGGATGATTACCGGTGTTTATAGCATATTGTTCAGCAGGCAATCCAAAAGCATCAAAACCCATTGGATGTAATACATTATAGCCTTGCATTCGCTTCATTCTTGAAACAATGTCAGTAGCTGTATATCCTTCGGGATGGCCGACATGTAAACCTTGTCCTGATGGATAAGGAAACATATCTAAAGCATAAAATTTAGGTTTACTAAAATCCCAGACATCAGTTTTAAAAGTTTTGTTTTCTTCCCAATATTGACGCCATTTATTTTCTATTTCTTTTGTATTCATTGTTGACACTCCTTTTCAAATAATTTCCAATCAAACTATAACTAATTAAAATAAGCGGTATTAAAACAATTAAACCAATTAATAATTGTAATAAAATATTTTCCACTAAAAATGTAGCTAAAAAAGCAAAAGCTATTATTAATGAATTAGTAAAGCTAATAATATGAATAAATTTTTTAATATTTATTTGATTAATATCTAATTTATATTTATTAACAAAATACATAACTTGATTACTTTTTTTAAATTTATCATATTTTTTCTTTTGTAAGATAACTGTTAAAAAATAAAACAGATAGACAATTAAAAATGCCGCAATAAAGCTTATTACATATACCATAATATCCACTCCGAACTAATTAATATTATATTATAAAATAAAATTAAATACAATAATTATTAAGAAAAAATACATTAGACAGTACTAATGTATTCTAATAATCTTAAAAATAATTTAACAAATTTAATAAAT
>CALVVP010000079.1 GCA_944363895.1 uncultured Bacilli bacterium
TTAATATATTTGGTCCTTGTATGGTATATGGTGCTTTAGTAGATGATAAACATACTATAGCAAGTTATTTGCAAAGGAAAGTTAATGCTGATAATATGGATTATTCGGTTAATAATTATGGTTTAAGAGCTATGGAATTACCTGAACAAGTAGAAAAATTATTTGTTATGGTAGTACAAGATGATAAATCTGTATTTAAATTTGCTGATAGATATAAAATGGTACAGAATGGTTGCAAAGATTGTCAGAAATGCCCTTGAAAATAATGATTGGTATACAATTTTTCAATTAGTTCCACCAACTACAATAGAGGTATTACGAACTTATAGTAATGATAATAGAGAAGATAATGTTAAAGGAAAGAAACTTCAAAAAAATATTCTTGATTAAAATATAATAATATACCAAAATAATTATTGAACTAATTTGGTGAGCTGAAATAAAAAGAGTCTAAATTTTAGATTCTTTTTTGCATATTTTTTTTATTATAAAATAAGTTTTATCGAGGGGAAAATAATATGATAAACAAACTTAAAGATGATTTGCACTTCGATATTGAATATAGTTTTAATGAAGAAGGAAAAAAACTAAAAGAAATAATTGAAGAGTTATTTTTATTAAATGCAAAAGATTTAAATATATAAAATAATATAAAAGTTATGAGACTTTAGCAAAAAATTATAATTTATATGGCACATAACTCTCGTAACTTAATAAAGGAGCAGAAATGTTATGATAAAATATAAGTGTGGAAGGTATTTAAGATTATCAAAAGAAGACGAATTAAAAAAAGATGAAAGTTCATCAATAGCTAGTCAAAGAATGATTATAGAATCCTTTGCTAAATTTCAGGGCTTGGAAGTTATAAAAGAATATATTGACGATGGCTTTTCCGGAGGAAATTTTGATAGACCTAGTTTTAAAGAAATGATAAAAGACATAGAAGATGGTGTCATAAATTGCGTAATAACAAAAGATTTATCTCGTTTAGGTCGTGAACTATATCAATCAGGTCGATATATCGAAGAATATTTTATAGATAACAATATTAGGTATATTGCAATCAATGATAGTTATGATTCTCTTCTTGGCGATAACATGTTGTCTATGCGTTTAACATTTAATGATTTTACATTAAGAGATATATCAAAAAAGGTTAAGTCCTCTCTTACTGCAAAACAAAAAAATGGAGAGTATATAGGTACTTATCCTAAATATGGATATTTAAAAGATCCTACTGATCATCATAAATTAATAATTGATCCTGTTGCATCACTTGTAGTTAAAAGAATGTTTGAAATGGCTTCTCTTGGAAATAGTTGCTATAAAATAGCATCAGTATTAACCGAAGAAAAAGTTCCAATTCCAATAGTCTATAAGAAAGAAACTAGAGGCGCTTTAATTACAGACAATGATGGATTTGGAATATGGCGACCACAAACAATTAGAAATATATTAACAAGTGAAATGTATATAGGAAATATGGTGCAAAATACTTATAATAAAATTAGATATAATTCAAAAAGAATAAGAGCTACAAAAAAAGAAGAATATATAATTGTAGAAGGGACACATGAACCTATTATTGGTAAGGAAACTTTTGAACTCGTTGGTAAGTTACTTTCTTCAAAAAGTTTGCGAAAACGAACAGAGAAAGAAGAAAAATATTTGTTTACTGGTTTATTAAAGTGTAAAGAATGCGGACATAATATAAGTATTTTAAAGAAAAAATGTAAAAAAAGTAATTCACATTATACTCAATGTAATGGGTATAGTAAAAAAGGAAAACATGGTATTTGTAAAATCCATAGAGTTGATTATAATTTATTAGAAGAAGATTTAATTAAAATTATTAATAAAATATGTGATTCTTATTTGAAAGAATATAATAATAAAAAGCTTATGAATGATGTTAATAAATTATTAGAATCAGAAATAACTAAAATTCAAAAACAAATTGATATTTTAACTAAAGAAATAAGTAAATATGATACTTTGATTGAGCAAATTTATATTGATAAAGTCAATAATAAAATACCTGAAAAAACTTTTGATAGTTTGTTAAGTAATTATAATGAAAAATTAGAAATATCTTCTGCCAAGAAAAAAGAATTGTTAGAACAAAAAGAAAAAGTTGAGGCAACAATTAAGCGATTTGATTTTGAAAGGTGTAAAACTGCGATAAGATCGTTTCTTAAAAAGAAAAAACCCAGTAGAGAATTAATAGTTAATTTAGTAGAAAAAGTTGAAATTGATAATGATAACAATATTAAATTGTACTTTAAATTCCCAGAATTGACATCATATTTAAGGTGATTTTTTTTAAAAGCTTTAGTTTACCAAAAAACTTGCAACCATCTTTTTAGTTTACCAAAAAACTTGTAAGAGGTGTAACATTACCGTTTTTATCTTATGGTGGTTCATCATTACTAATTACCTTATGTAGTATTGGAATTGTTTTAAATATATCGCGATATCAAAAATAGTATCTAAATACTATTTTTAATTTTAAAATTTTGCTATAATCGTTATAGGTGAGCTTATGAATATTTTCGCACAAATTATGGGATTATTGGCAATTATTACTTGGGTAATGAGTATACTTTTGAAAAATAAAAAAGATATTATTTTATCTCAAATTGTCGCCAATGCTATTTATAGTATTGAATATGCTATTTTAAAAGCCTATAGTGCTGCTAGTATGAATTTCTTATCGTTTATTAGATTAATTATTTATTATATATTTGCCAAGAAAGATAAAAAATTACCCAAATTTATTTTAGTCATTTTTGTTATTTTGATTATAATTTTAGGAATATTCACCTATAATGGGTTATTAAGTATAATTCCTATTATTATAACTTTGTTTTATGCTTATTCTTTATGGCAAAACAATTTAAAAATAGCTAGAATTATTTATATTATCGCTGCAGTTTTATGGATATATTATAATTTTCGAGTTGGTGCTTTTGTTGGTATTGTTGGTAATATATTAGAAATTATTGCTGGAGCGATTTCTTTAATAAAATACCACCAAAAATAGAATGAAAAAATATGGATTGCTCCATATTTTTTAGTTAATTCTTGTGATAGAAACGCTGGCAGAATATAAATCATTAGGTACTAGTTCAAAATCGTTTTCTGAGGTGTTAATAAATCTGTAACTTGCTCCAGGAAGTGCTTTGAATATAGCATTACCATTGATTGTACCAGTATCACAACATGAAAGTTTATTATGAGTTGAAGAGTGTGCGATTAAAACGTCTTCTGGCCAGAATTGGTGAAATTCTATTCCTAATGCTTTTTTTTCTTCACAATCGAAGTTGTCGTTTTTGTGACTTCTAACATTTACCCACCAATGAATAATGTATATTCCTTCTTCGGGAATATAAAAATCACCAGTAGCAGGATTGTATGTAATTTTATTGGAAATGTTGGTTGTTTGGAATAGAATAGGATTTTGTGTTTGAACAGTAGAGTTAGATCTATCGTGAACCATTGCGTAACTATCTAAATTAATTCCAGGTCCAGTAGGTCCAGTAGCTCCAGTAGCTCCGGTTGCTCCAGTTGCTCCAGTAGCTCCGGTTGCTCCAGTTGCTCCAGTAGCTCCAGTAGGTCCAGTAGCCCCAGTAGCACCTCTAGGTCCAGTAGGTCCGGTACATCCACATGGTCCAGTAGGACCTTGTTTTTGACGATCAACTAAGCATTTTATTACCTCACATAAAGGATTATTGCGACATTCGTCTTTGCTTAAAAATTCTTCAATTTTATCATTTTCATTCATAAATTTTTCCTCCTTTCACTTTATGGTATGAACAAAATTAAAATGTGACTAAACAGATATCTCTTATTTGTAAATAAATTTTAAAAATATAGACGGTCATAACAAACTTTATAAAATCAAGGTATAAAGCTGAATGTTAATCTAACAGTAACTCAAATTATTTATAAAAAAAAGTAATAAAAAAGCTTGACAAACATATAATAAATGGTATAATTATAGAGAAATGAAGAAGGAAAGCGAGTATCCACACTCCACCTGATAGCTATAAGGCTATGGGTCGATAAGCCGTTTTAATTGTGTTTATGTAGGTGGATACTGTTCGTATCTACTTTTTTATTGTTGGAGGTGTCAATTATCGCAAATAAATCTAAAGATTCATTAATTAATGAACAAATTAAAGTCAAAGAAGTTATGGTCATTGGTCCAAATGGCGAACAATTAGGAACTAAAGGAATCAAAGATGCACTAACTTTAGCAAATTATGCAGGATTCGATTTAGTTTTAATCAATCCAAATGGTAATCCACCAGTTTGTAAAATTATGGATTACAACAAATTTAAATACGAAAATAAAAAAAGAACTAAAGAGAATTTAAAAAAACAAAGAGAAGCCAACTTAGAAATGAAAGAATATCGTTTATCAGTTACTATTGATGTTCATGACTTTAATACACGAGTAAAAAACAGTGCGAAGTATTTAGAAAAAGGACATAAAGTAAAAGCGACGATTCGTTTCAAAGGTAGAGAAATGGCTCATCCAGAATTAGGGAAAGATGTTTTAATGCGCTTTGCTAATGCTCAAGAAAGTGTAGCGATTATTGAACAACAACCTAAATTAGAAGGACGAATAATGTCGATGATTTTAGGGCCAAAAAAAGAAAAATAGGAGGAATTAAATATGCCAAAAATGAAAACGCATAAAGGAACAAGTAAAGTTTGTAAAGTAAGACCAGGGGGAACAATTAAAATTGGTCATCCTGGAACAAGACATAATACGGGAAAGAAAAATGCTGCTAGCAATCGTGCTGGTAGAACAGCATCTACTTTAAGTAATAGTGATTACAAAAGAATTAAGGATTTAATATAAGGAGGTAATAAAATGGCAAGAGTTAAAGGTGGAACCATCAGTCGTGCAAGACATAAAAAAGTTTTAGATCAAGCCAAAGGATATTTTGGTAGTAAACATAGACTTTATCGTACAGCCAATGAACAAGTAATGCATTCTGGTAAATATGCTTATCGCGATAGAAGACAAAAGAAAAGAGATTTTCGTAAATTATGGATTACCAGAATCAATGCTGCTTGTCGTCAAAACGATATTAGTTATTCTAAATTTATCAATGGTTTAAATAAAGCAAATATTGAAATTAATCGTAAAATGTTAAGTGAAATTGCTATTGATAATCCAAAAAACTTTACTGATTTAGTTAATATTGCTAAAGATGCTTTAAATGGAAAAGTAACTAAAGAAACTAAAACTACTAAAGTAGTTAAAGAAAATAAAGATTTAAGCAGTAAAACAGTGGCTGAATTAAAAGAATTAGCTAAAGAAAAGAATATCGAAGGCTATTCAACAATGAAAAAAGCCGAATTATTAGAAGCTTTAAAATAAGCTTCTTTTTATATTGTATATTTTTTTTAATTATTATATAATTATTATGGTGAAATAAGATGTGGAAAATTATAAAATGGCCATTAATTTATTTTGTAGTACAATTTTTATTAATTTTTATTTTAGCTTATTATTATATAAATGGTGGAAATAATATTGAAGGATTTAATAGTTTTTTTAGTGACAAACAAATATATATAGTTATTATTTTAGGTATAATTTTTATTCCTCTTTTAATTTCCAATTATCGTCATTTTAAAGTTAAAGGTAAAAAGATAAATATAGTTAGTTTAATTTTTTTAGGAATAATTATTAGCTTATTATACAATGTCTTTGCTTATTATTTAGATGGATTATTTTTTAAAACAGGATTATATTCTAGTCAAAGTAATATCATAACTACTTTAATTGCGACAGGAATAATTGGACCAATAGTAGAAGAGTTGATGTTTCGAGGAATAATTTATAATGAATTAAAACTTAAAGTTGCACCGATGAAAGCAATTTTATTAACAACTTTCTTTTTTGCCATAATTCATTTGAATGTTTTACAAATAATTTATACTTTCGCGGTTGGTTTTCTCTTTATTTTCTTTTATGAAAAATACAAAGATATTAAAGCCGCAATTATTTTCCACATGTCTTTAAATATTACGACAACTTTATTCTTACCATTATTAATTAAAAATATTTTTATTTTAAATTATATTGTTTTTCTAATTAGTTTAATTACTTTATTTATTTTATTTAAATATACGAAAACACTTAAAGCGTGATATAATTAAAGAGGTGATTACATGAAAAATTTATACATTGATTTTGACGGCGTAATAATGGATACAATTGGAGTTACTTATGATATGTTAGATCGATTAGAAGTCGATCGTAAAGATCCCGATAAAATGAAAGAGTTTTATGCCAACTTAAATTGGAAACAATTATTAACTTTAACACCAATTATCAATGATGGTTATAACTGTTTAAAAAAAATATTTGCTTCCAATAAATTCAATATCGCCATATTAACTCATGTTAATTCATTAGATGAAGCAGTTGCGAAAATAAATCATATCCGAAAATATTTTAAAGATATCACAATTATTCCGGTTCCAAGAGAAATATCTAAAACCAAGATTTGTTTAAGCAAAGATGCCATATTAATTGATGATTACTCAGGTAATTTAAAGGAATGGGAAAGCGAAGGGGGAATTGGCGTTCAATTTTCTCGGGATTTAACTAAAGATAAAGGCTTTCCTGTTATTGATAGGCTAGATAAAATTATCGATATGTTTTAATAAAAGAATGAGAGGAATATTATGACTTTATTTACTATTGCTTTATTTTTTATGTTAATATTTACGGTAGTCGATTTAAAAAAAGCTTTTCATATGTTGCAACAGAATTGGTATAATGATGGTGACCGTTATTTAAAATGGATTAATAATAATAGCCGTTTTGTTTTTCTATGGTTTGATTATCTTTATATCTTTATTGCTTTAATTGGTTATTTTATTAATTATAATATTTTAAGTATTATAATCATTATTTATTATTTAATTATCACTTTTATATTATTAGATAAATATAAAAATGAACAAGTAAAAAAACCTTTAGTCTTTACTAGTCGAATTAAAAGAATGAGTATCACAATATTTATTTTATATTTAATTCCGATTTTAACTATTTATTTAACCTTTAATCAAGATTTAATTTTTATTTATTATTTTGTTATTGGTAGTTTAATTTATTTTAATTATTATATCGTTTATTTAGCTAATATTATCAATAAACCAGTTGAAAAATTAGTTTATTTATATTACAAAAAGAAAGCAACTAAAAAGTTAAAAACTTTAAACCATATGGAAGTTATTGGTGTAACTGGCAGTTATGGTAAAACAAGTACGAAAAATATTATTAGTGATATTTTAAACATTAAATATATTGCTTTTCCCACCCCTCAAAACTTCAATACTAATTATGGTTTAATCAGGACAATTAACGAATATATCGATAAATATAATGATTATTTTATTGCTGAATTAGGTGCTTTTAGAAAAGGTGATATTAAAAGTCGGGCTAGTATAGTAAAACCTAAATATGGTGTCTTAACCAAAATAGGAACCGCTCATTTAGATACTTTTGGTTCAATCGAAAATACCACTAAAGCAAAATTTGAACTTATCGAATCATTACCTAGTGATGGCATCGCTTTTTTAAATATCGATGATGAATTACAAGTAAATTATAAATTAAAAAATAAAGTAAGAGTAGTTTGGTATGGTTTAAATAAGCAAGCCGATGTTTATGCAACTAATATTAAATATTCTAGTGATGGTATGAGTTTTAAAGTTCATTTTAAAAATGATAAAAATTCTTATGATTTTACGACCAAATTATTAGGTGAAGCAAATGTTTATAACATTTTAGCGGGAATTGCAATAAGTAAAGAATTAGGTTTAAGTATCACCGAACTACAAAAAGGAGTTTTACAAATTAAACCAATTGAACATCGACTACAAATGCGCAAATATGGTTTAATTACTTATATTGATGATGCTTACAACTCTAATCCCGTTGGTTCAAAAATGGCTTTAGATGTTTTAAAACTAATGCCAGGTAAAAAAATAATCATCACACCGGGAATGATTGAAATGGGCGATAAACAATATGAAGTAAATTATAATTTTGGAAAATTGATTGGCAGTAGTGTCGATTTGGCTATCTTAGTCGGAACTGAACAAACTAAACCAATTCAAGATGGAATTAAAGATTCTAACTTTGATTTAGATAAGTTAATTATTTTAAATGATGTTAAAGAAGCAATTGCTATTGCCCAAAATTATTTTAAAAATACCGAAACATATATTTTATTAGAAAATGATTTGCCAGATGTTTTTAATGAGAAATAAAATTTTATTTCTCTTTTAATTTACCAATTTGACAAATTTTTTAATTTAAAATATAATATTTGACAAATTTTTAAAGGGGTGATTATTATGGAAAGTAGTTTAAGAGATTTTATAATTTTAGTTTTTGAAGGCTATTTAAAAAGAAAAAATGAACATCGTTTATACCAAAAAGATAGTTTAATTCCCGAACAAATTATATCAATGTATTATAAAGATAATGAAAATCCACATTTTAAAATACTTTATAATAATTTTAAACGACAATATTTATATAACGAAAGTCGTATTGACGAAACTATCTCTGAAGAAGAAAGAAAAGGCTTAATTAAAGTTTATGATTATATAAAAGAATACGATTTTAGTAAACAAAAATTTGATATATTCGTCGAAGCTATGAAAATTCATATAATGTTATTTTCCGAATGTCCTTATCCAGAATTTGGTGGTAGTTTACGCGACAATACAGCTGTTTTAAAAAATGCAATAGTTGAAGTCCCACCAGCTGATGAAGCTAAAAGATACTTTCAATCATTTATCGGCATGAAACTACCAGAAGTAGATTTTTCCAATCCTGCTTCTATATTTACTTATATTAATGTTTGTATTTATATTACAACGGAATTAATTAGAA
Organism: uncultured Bacilli bacterium; assembly: GCA_944363895.1. Taxonomy (GTDB): domain Bacteria; phylum Bacillota_I; class Bacilli_A; order RF39; family UBA660; genus Faecisoma. The sequence continues at coordinate 8,936 of CALVVP010000079.1, forward strand.
ATCAACCATTTGCCGATGGTAATAAAAGAACATTTAGATCTTTATTAAATTTAATGTTCAAACAATCTAATTTACCGCCTGTTTATGTTAAAACCAAAGAAAGAGAAGAGTATAAAGATGCTTTGACGAAAGCGATGCAAAAAAGAGATTATACATCTTTAAATCAATTTTATTATTATAAAATCTGTGATTCTATTTATGATTTAGACATTTCTGAAGAATTGAAAAAAGAAGAAAAAGTTTTAGTCAAAAAAACTTTGTCAAATAGTTAAAAAAGCAAATTGACAACGATATATTATTATGCTATTATATTTCCGATGTAAAGGGGATTTTTATATGATAAAAACAAAAAGTACAGTTATTGAAAACATTGTAAAACGAAATCAAAACAATTTAAAGGGGATAGCTTTTGAAAGTTTTGGTAGCAAACTAACTTATCAGGAATTTTTTGAATTAGTAGATACTTTAACTAAAGGATTTATCGAATTAGGCGTTAAAAATGGTGATATTATTACGATGTGTATGGCTGGAACCGTTGATAGTATTGCTCATTTTTATGCCTTAAATAGAATTGGGGCAATCACACAATTAGTTAACCCTAATTATTTTAAAGTTAATAGTAAAAAATATATTAATGATACTAATTCAAAATTATTAATTGTTTTAGACCGTTTTTATCCAATGTTACAAGATGCTATTGCCCAAACTAATATAGAAAAGGTTATGGTATCTTCCATAACTGAACAATCAGCTTTTTTATATAAATTACTAGTTAGAAGAAAAGATTTAAAAAAAGAGCAATTAATTTCTGGTGTTGAATATATTACTTATCCGGAATTTAATCGTTTAGGATTAAATTCTCAAAAAACAATCATTTCACCGGAATTTGTCGAAGCTAAAGAAACAGCTATCGTGTATACTAGTGGTTCAACAGGAAATCCTAAAGGAGTAGTATTAACAAATGATGCTTTAAACAATATGATTACAATATATGACGCTAAAAATGGTTTTGGTTCCAAAGTTGGTGACCGAAATTTAGTTTTAATTCCGCCAATGTATGGAACAAGTTTATGTCATTGTATCAACACGCCTTTAGCATTTGGTTGTACCAATGTAATGCAACCAGTTTATAATCCTCAAACTTTTTTAACCGATTTACAAAAATATCGTCCTAATATCGTCGTTGGTTCCTTAGGTCATTATATTAGTTTGCTGGATAAAGATATTAAAGATGGTAGCTTATCATTTTTAGACATGCCTTTTACTGGTGGTGAACCAGTTCCCGAAAAATTAGCTAGACAAATAAATGCTAAAATGCAAAAAGCTGGCGTTAAGGAAGATTTAATTATTGGCTATGGGATGAGTGAATTTGGAACGATGGCAATGTTTAATATGGATATTGAAAATCGAACTAATGAATCTGGTTTATTAATGCCATTTGTCGAAGCTAAGATAATTGATCCAATTACTAATCAACCTGTCGGTATTAATGAAAAAGGTATTCTTAAAATAGCTACACCTTGTATGATGAAAGAGTATATAAATAATCCAAAAGCGAATAAAGAATTTTTTGAAATTGATGCATCCGGTAAAATATGGGGTAATACCAACGATATAGCTACCGTCGATGAACAAGGTGTTTATCGTGTTTTAGGAAGAAGTAGTGATTCTTTTATTGATTCCAAAGGTAATATAATTTATTTGTTTGAAATTGAAAATAAAATAGCTAACAATAAATATGTTAAAGAATGTGAACTAGTACCACTAACAGTAAATGGCAAGGTTGTTCCTATTGCTCATATCGTTTTAGAAGAATCGGCTAAACAATTTTCTAAGGATATAATTTCTTTAATTAATTCTGAATGTATGTTGGAATTTACTAATCCCGAAGCAATTCCTTTTGCTTATAAATTAAGAGATAAATTTCCGACTAGTCCAATCAGTGGTAAAAGAGATTATGAAACTTTAAAATATGAAACAGATGGCTATCTTCAAGTTACCCAAGAAGGAGTTAATTTAATTTCTATTGATAGTGAAGAAAGCAAAAAAGAAAATGAAATTGAAAAAGTGAAAAAGCTTAAAATGAATATATAAAGATGATACATATGTATTGTCTTTTTTTTCTAAAATGATATAATGTAATTAATAAAATAAGGAGGTAAACAATGACTTTTATCGGTTTTCCCATATCCGCTTTAATCTATATTATAATTTTTTTAATTGTTCATTTTTCTAAAAAAAGAATTAATATTTTTGAAAATAACTTATTAATTGGATTAATGGTTTTAAATTTAGTTGGCTTAGTTTTAGAATTAAGCTGTTACTATGTAGTAATAAATACAGATACAGATACATTTTTTTCCATGTTAATATTAAAATCTTATGTTGCTTATATTGTGACTTTTACATTTGCTTTAAATCTTTACTTGATTTTATTAACTAATAAAAAATACGGTAAAGAAGGTTTTGATATTGTTAAAAGTTTTAAACATAATTTTCTATTATTCTTATTTCCTTATTTAGTCATGATTGCAATAACTTATCTTTTACCTCTTAATGTTTTTGACGAATATGGTTATTATTACACATATGGACCTTCAGTTGACATTTTATTTTTAGTCTCGGCTTCATTAATATCATTCTGGCTAATTAGAAGTATTATTTCCATTTGGCAAGCTAATAACAAAAATAAACAACAATATGCTATTTTAATTGCCATCATATTATTTGGCTTAATAGGTAGTTTAACGCAATTTGTTGATAAGAGAATCTTAATTTTAACATCAATGCATACCTTGCTTCTTATAATTATGTACTTTTTTATCGAAAATCCTGATGTTAAATTGATTACGCAATTAGAATTAGCTAAGAATCAAGCGGAAAAGGCTAATCGGGCTAAATCAGATTTCTTATCAAGTATGTCTCATGAAATCAGAACCCCTTTAAATGCGATCGTGGGTTTTTCGGAAGATATTGTGACATATAAAGATCAAGTTCCCCAAGAAGTGGTTGAGGATTCTTTAGATATTCAAAATGCTAGTCAAACATTATTAGAAATAATTGGTAATATTTTAGATATAAATAAAATTGAAGCAGAAAAATTAGAAATAATAAATAATCCTTATAATTTAAGAGAAGAGATTACTAAATTATGCAAAGTGACTGCTACTAGAATCGGTGAGAAACCAATTGAATTTCATCTTAATATTGCAGAAGATCTACCTTATGAATTAATAGGAGATAAGACTCATCTCAAACAGATTATTAATAATTTATTATCTAATGCTATTAAATATACTGAAAAAGGAAGTATCAATTTAAATATAAAATGTATTAATCAAAATGATATTTGCCATTTAATCATTACGGTTCAAGATACAGGAAGAGGGATTAAAGCGGAAGATATCAATAAATTATTTACTAAATTTGAAAGACTAGATATTGAAAAAAATTCTACTACCGAAGGTACGGGATTAGGACTAGCGATTACTAAAAGTTTAGTTGAGATGATGAATGGCAAAATAAATGTGCAAAGTCAATTTGGTCAAGGTTCTATTTTTATCGTTCAACTACCACAAAAAATTAGTCATAATCAATCTTTAAGTATTTTAAAAAATGAAACCAATCAATTACCTAATTATGGTTATAAAAAAATATTGATTGTCGATGATAATAAACTAAATATTAAAGTGGCAATTAAGGCTTTAGCTAATTTTGATTTTGTAATCGATGAAGCGGAAAGTGGCATCGAGTGTTTAAATAAAGTAGCAACAAACAATTATGATTTAATTTTAATGGATATAATGATGCCTGAAATGAGTGGGGAAGAAGTTTTAGCAAAATTAAAAGAAAATCCTAATTTCAATACACCGGTTATTGCTTTAACTGCTGATGCTTTATCTGGTGCCAAAGAAAAATATCTAGCTTTAGGATTTGCTGATTATATTGCTAAACCTTTTAGTCGTGAACAAATTAAAGAAAAATTAGATGTTATTTTTAATAGTATCCCCAAACCAGCTACATATGTTTTTGATGCTAAAACTAATGAAGAATATGTTATTAAAAATGGAAAAAGAGAAGATTGTAATTGAAAAAATCTACTTATTTAGTAGATTTTTTAAATGTTTTTTTACTTCATCTAAATCGCAAAATTCAATGATTTTATCTTTTAAGATTTGATAGTTATCACTACCTTTACCAATGATTAAAACAATATCATTTTTATCGGCCATATTAATGGCTTTTTTAATTGCTTCACTGCGATCTAAAATTATTTCATAATTTTTATAATCAGTTACTTCACTAATTAAATCATGAGCTATATCTAAAGGATTTTCTCCTCTTGGGTCTTGACTAGTGACAATAGCATAATCACAATTAGTAATTACATTATAACCTTTACTAGGCCTTTTACTTTTATCCCGTTCACCTGGTTCGGAGAAAACGACAATTAATTTATTGTGTTCTAAACTATTCATAAATTTTAATAATTCACTTATTCCATTAGGTGTATGTGCATAATCGACAATAACTTTAAAATTCTGTCCTAAATCGATATTTTCTAGTCGGCCACTTACTTTAATATTTTTAATATTTTTAATTAATTCTTTTATATCATAATCTAAACTTACTAAAGCAAGTAAAGCCGCACATAAATTATAAACATTAAACATGGCAATTAAAGGACTTGTAATTTCATACTCTTGATTTTGATAAACAATTTTAAATAAAGTTTTATCTTCAAATAACTTAACATCTTTAAAATATAAATCATTATCTTTATTTTTTCCATAGGTAAGGATCTTTTGACAATGTTTACTTACTTCTAAAAAATGTTCATCATCTTTATTTAAAATACAAGGACCAATGGTATTTTCCAATAATTTACATTTACAAGCAATATAATTTTCTAAGGTTTTATGGGTATTTAAATGCTCTTTAGTAATATTAGTTAAAATACTACAGTTAAATTTAATCCCATTAACACGGTCGTAATATAAAGCTTCACTTGATACTTCCATACTAACTGTTTTAATATTTTCTTTAACCATATCAGCAAATAAAGGAATCGTTTTATCTAAACCAGGAGTGGTATTACTAGTTTTTTCTTGATAATGATGATAATTAATTCCATTAGTTCCGATATAAGCACAATCATTAATCAATTCGTAAATAATCGTAGCAACAGTAGTTTTACCATCAGTTCCCGTTACCCCAATCATTTGTAATTTAGTCGTTGGATAATCGTAAAATTTATTGATGACATCGACAAAAACTTGATTAGGATTATCGACTTTAATAATTGGAACGGCTTTTTTGCCAACTTCATTTTTAACGATAACCGCAGCCGCTCCTTTAGCAATCGCATCATCGATAAATAAATGACGGTCCATCGTTTTATTATCGATACAAATAAATAAATCACCTTTTTTAATATTAACCGAACTAGTTTTAATACCCGTTATTAAAGTGTCATAAGGACAATCAATTAATTCATTTAATTTCATTTTCTCACCTTCTTAATTATAATTACGGCAATTAATCCTCCTAATAAAATAATAAAATAGTTATAATTTTCAATTTTCGGTTCAGCTACTAAACTTTCTTCCTCATATTTATTAATCAAGTTATTGATATTATCAACATTACCATCAAAATTAAGAAAATATTCTTGAACTTCATTATTGATATTTGCATATTTTTCCTCATTTTTACAAGTATCATAATATTCTAATAAAGCGTTAATTTCTTCTGGTATTTCATATAGACTAGGAGCAATATTAGGAGTTTGATAATAATTATTTAAATTTTCATAGGCACTAGCAATCTGATAAATTATATTTTCATTGTTAGCTTGAGCCATTATTTCCAATCCATAAGGTAATCCATTATAAAATCCCATTGGAATAGTAAGCGCTGGGAAACCAATTAAAGGTGCCGTACTAGAACTAGGCGTATAAATTTGACTATATTTAGCTTCCTCATTAGTTAATAATTCGGTTTTTAAAGTAGGGTAGATAATTGCATCTATATCATATTCTTCAAATCTATTATTAGCTAAATCAATATTATTATTACGAATATTTAAATAATTTTGATAAGCACTAGTTAATTTATAATCATTATTACAATAATAGCCATTATATCCTTCAATATATTGGGTATAGCCACCATTTTTAATTAAATCATCTAAACTTTTAATTTGACTGGAAGTACCTTTAATATATTCATTAAAATTATAACACATCGTTGTGGCATCAAATTCATAAGTTAGATAAAAACTATCTAAATAAATAATTTCAGCGCCTAATTCTTCTAAATCAGCGATAGCTTCGTTCATCATCTCATAAATAAATCTGTCTGTTTTACCGTAATCGATACTGGTACTATTGGTATTAGGATTCATAAAACCATTAATAACCGCAATTTTAATTCCTGATAAATCTTTATTTAAATAATCTTCATATTTTACATCACTATTATCGATAATATCTAAAACAATGGCATTATCACTAACATATTTAGTAATTACGCCGACAACATCTCTTGTTTCTTCAAATTTAATAACTCCATTAGTACTAATTAAATCAAAAGTAGGTCTAATTCCCACCACGCCATTCGCACTACTAGGAACTCTAATTGAACTGCCAGTATCAGTACCTAGGGCGAAAACAGCTAAATTGCTAGCTACTGCAACCGCACTGCCACCAGAAGAACCATAAGATGAATATAAAGTGTTATAAGCATTGTAAGTATCACCAAAACTACTATGGGTATAAGTAGCATTAAAAGCAAATTCATCCATATTAGCTTTCGCGATAATAATTGCACCATTATCGATTAATTTCTGGACAACTTCGGCATTTTCATACGGATAAGAATCCAATAATCCGCTGGCACCATTAGTAGTTGGCATTCCCTTAACATCGATATTATCTTTGACAATGACCGGTAATCCATGAATCAAACTTCTTCTGCCACTTTCTTGATATTCTAAATCTAATTTTTGAGCTTCTTCTAAAGCATTTTCATTAATGGTAATTAAAGCATTATATTGTTCATTATAAGTCGCAATTCTATCTAAATATAATTTAACAATTTTTTCATAAGTTAAATATCCTTTATCGACATATTCTTGAATTTCATAAATATTTAATTCATTGATATCGACAATCGCTTGTTCTAAAGCTAAAACTTTAAAAGGAATCAATAAAAGAAGAAAAATAAACTGTTTCATGCTACCACCACCTATATTTTACCACATTTTCCTAATATTTGAATAGTATATACTAGGTGAAGAAAAATGAATTTAAAAGATGATTCAAGAAAAGTAAAAAAAGGTGATACCTTTATCGCTTTAAAAAAAGTTCATGATGGCCATGAATATATTGCTGATGCCATTAAAAATGGCGCAAGTAAGATAATTGCTGAAAGAGGAAACTATGAGGTAGAAACCATTATTGTTAAAGATACGCATGAATATTTAGTCGATTATTTATATGATAATTATTATGATAAGATTAAAAATTTAAAACTAATCGGAATGACGGGAACGAATGGTAAAACTACTACTTGCTTTTTAATTTATCAAGCTTTAAACAAACTAAATATTAAATGTGCTTATATTGGGACAATCGGTTTTTATTTAGATAAAAAGATTAAAGAGTTAAGTAATACTACTCCCGATATTTTAGAAATATATGAAATGCTATTAGAATGTGTTGCTAATAATATTGAATATGTGGTGATGGAGTGTAGTAGCCATGCTTTAGATATGAACAGATTAGCTAAATTAAAATTTAAGTATGGTATATTTTCTAATTTAACTGAAGATCATTTGGATTATCACAAAACATTAGAAAACTATATTCAAGCTAAACAAATATTGTTTAAAAATGTAACTGATAAGACTTTTGTCAATTATGATGATGATTATAAAGATTATTTTATAAAAGATAATAGCATTACTTATGGAATAAATGGTGGGGATTATCACTTAACAGACTATAAGATAAATTTAAAAGGAAGTAGCTTTAAAGTAAATAATATTAGTTATAAAACTAAATTAATTGGGAAACATAATTTATATAATGTATTAGTTGTAATTGCTTTACTTTCCGAGTTAAATTTAGATACTAATGTTGTAAGGGAATTAGAGTGTCCAAAAGGGAGAATGGATATAATTAGAAAAGATAGTAATTTAATTATTGTTGACTATGCGCATACTCCTGATGCGGTTTTAAAAATAATCAATGCTGTTAAAGAATTAAAACCTAATCGTATTATTACAATTATCGGTTGTGGGGGAGATAGAGACTCTTTCAAAAGACCAATCATGAGTAATATTGCTTGTACAAATAGTGATTGGGTGATTATTACTAACGATAATCCAAGAAGTGAAAATCCCAATAATATTGTTAGTGATATGTTACATAATCTTGACAAATTTAACTATGAAATTATTTTAAATCGTAAAAATGCTATTATAAAGGGTATACAAATGTTAGATAAAAATGATATACTATTAGTACTTGGAAAAGGCCATGAAAATTATCAAATCATAAATAATAAAAGATATAATTTTGATGATAAAGAGGTTGTTTTAGAAAACATAAACTAGGAGATGATGATGTGTTAATTTTAGCAAAAGCTGTACTAGCGTTTATGATCGGGTTTATATTATCAATTATATTTGGGGTTATACTAATACCATTATTAAAAAAAATGAATATTAAACAAACTGTTAGTGTATTTTTAAGTAAACATAAGGAAAAAGATGGTACACCCACTATGGGAGGATTAATATTTATTATTCCAACAATTATATCGGTGATAATTTTATTACTTTGGAATAAATTAGAACTAACTTACAATTTAGGAATTGTGTTATTTGTCTTTTTAGCTTATGCCCTCCTTGGATTTATCGATGATTACTTAATTATTAAAAGACATAATAACATCGGTTTAAGCGAAGTACAAAAATTAATCGGTCAAATTTTTATTGCTTTAATTTTCTTCCTTTTATTTAGATTAGGGGGAAGAGAACCGGTTTTAGAAATATATACTTTAGGTATTTCCATTAATTTAGGCTGGTTTTATTGGATACTTATTTTACTCATGTTAGTAGCTACGACTAATGCTGTCAATATCACTGATGGTTTAGATGGCTTGGCTGGTGGTTTATCGGCGATAGCTTTTTTAGCTTTCGGTATGATTGCTTGGGCATCATTAGGAATCGAAGGTAATGAAGATATTGGTGTCTTTTGCTTTATTTTGGTTGGAGCTTTAATCGCATTCTGTTTCTTTAATACCTATCCAGCTAAAGTATTTATGGGGGATACCGGTTCCCTTGCTTTAGGTGGAACATTAGCTGCTGTATCGATTGTATCCAGTCATGAATTAACTTTAATTATTGTCGCTGGTGTCTTTGTTGTTGAAACTTTAGTCTGCATTATTCAAAGATTATCAGTTAGATTTACTGGTAAAAGATTATTTTTAATGACACCATTACATCATCATTTTGAAAAATTAGGATGGCAAGAATTGGATATTGTTAAAATGTTTTGGTTTTTCGGTATTGTCTTAGCCGCTATTGCTATTCTTTGGGGCGTTTGGATTTAAATATAACATAAAAGTTATATTTTTTTCATATATTTTAATTAAAGGAGGCTAATTATGGAAAAGATTGATACTATTGCCAGTTTAAATCATAATATTACCATTAACGAAAGAAAAAATATCATAATTAGTGGTGTAAAAAAAATTGAAAGTTTTGACAATGAAGAATTTTTATTAGAAACAACAATGGGAAATATTGTTATTAAAGGTAGTGAATTAGAAATAATTAAATTAGATACTTACCAAGGGACAGTATCTATTAAAGGGACAATTATTAGTCTTACTTATGCAGATTCGGTCAAAAAAGAAGAAGGAGTATTTAGTAAATTGTTTAAATGATGGATTTAGAAACACAAATTACAACTTTTCTTTTTTCGGTTTTTTTTGGCTTTCTTTTTTCTTTATTAATTAGTTTAATTTATAAAAAAAAATTATTTAATTTAATTTTATCTTTTATAATTGTTATAATCAGTTCTTTAGCATATTTTATCATTTTATTAAATTTAAATAATGCTATTATTCATCCTTATTATATTTTAGCTTTTTTACTAGGCTTTTTTTTAGAATATTGTCTAAAAAAAATATTCAAAAAAATTGCTGTTTTAATCAAAAAATGATATAATTTTATAAGGTGAGTAGTAATGAGAAGAAGGGTATCAAAACAATCGAAAAGAAGATTAATGATTTTTGGTGTTATTTCTATTGCGGCGATAGGTTATTTTTTCGTTACCCTTTTTTCTTATACTTATAATTATATTTCTTTAAGAGCTGAAGAAAAAAAATTACAAAACGAGTTAGTAGCTTTACAAGATGAGAAAGCTAATTTAAAAATAGAGATAGAAAAATTAAACGATCCGGAATATGTAGCTAGATATGCTAAAGAGAACTTTTTATATTCTGCTGATGGGGAATATGTTATTAAAATTGAAACAAACGAACAAGAGCAAATGATAAATAATGCTGATAACAACATTACCCAGTTTTTTTTAATAGGATTATTGGTTGTCTTGATTTTAGTTTTTATTATTAAAATTAGTCGTAAACCAAAAAAGATGGTTTTGAAAAAACAGTTCTAAAATTGAACTGTTTTTATAGTTTAAAGTCATTAGTTATTTCGTCATTCATATTTTTACCATCGTAATAAGTTCTTTCTTTATATTTAGAAATCATCGCTACTAAATTACTAGGAAATTTTCTAATCATTTTATTATAATCAGTGATAATATCATTATAATATTTTCTTAAAGCAATTATTTCATGTTCACTTTCATTTAGGGAAATATCAATTTTTAATAAAGCATCACTATCATTTAATTCCGGATAATTATCTTTGTAATAATTAAATTCGTTAATTGCTTCATATAATTGTCGATCTAAATCGAAATTAGATATTTTTCGACTTCGTAATTTAACAATCAATTCTAAAACTTCATCTTCAGTATTAATATTTCCTTTAATAATATTAATTGATTTGTTTAATAAGTCGAATCTTTTTCGTAAAACCGTATCGATATTGGCTTCCACTTCATTGATTCTTATTATTAATCCTTGAAATTTATTATATGTATTTATATACCAAACTAAAATTAAGCATATAATAATTAAAATTATCATTGTTATAAAAAATATCATCTACATTCACCATATTAATTATAACAAATATTTTTTTAAATATCAATTATTTGGGTAAAATTCTGGGTCGTAATTAATTGGTTCGTCAAATGAAATATAATCGACATAAATCATCAATAACATTTGCCAAACACCATTTGCTGGATCACTTAAAATAATGTGATCTCTTCCTGATTGCTCGATAATTCCTGTAAATTCTAAATCGCGCCATTCATTAGAATCGGGGAAAGTTTGATGAACACGAACCTTCTTTCCTTTGTTTAATCTTAATATATTTTCAATGTAAGACTGTTCTGCTGGTAGAGCCATTTGTTGATAATTTGTATTCCCAGGTGGGGTAGTAGGTCTTATGTATGGTTGTTGCCCATTATATTGATAATAATTCATAAATAATCTCCTTTCATATAAAATATATTAAATACTTTAATAAAATATGTTATAATTAATTGGGTGATATTATGAAATTAAAAGTTGGTGTATCTAATCGTCATGTCCATTTAAAACAAAGTGATTTAGATATCTTATTTGGTCAAGAATTGACTAAACAAAAAGATTTAACGCAACCAGGACAATTCGCTTCTTGTGAATTTGTCACGATTAAAACGGCTAAATCGGAAATAAATAATGTTCGAGTTTTAGGTCCTGTTAGAGATTACACACAAATAGAAATATCTAAAACTGATGCTTATAAATTAGGACTTAATCCGCCAGTTCGCAGTTCAGGGCATTTAGAAAATAGTGAAGTAGTAACTTTAATCGGACCAAAGGGAAGTATTACAACTAATGGTTGTATTATTGCTGACCGTCATATCCATATTACTTATGTTGATAAAGAAAAATATAATTTTCCTGATAAAGTTAAAATTAAAATTGCTGGTGAGAAACCAGGTATTATTGAAGTAAATATTAAACCAAGTGCAGAAGCTTTTTTGGAACTACATTTAGATACTGATGATGCGAATGCTTTTTTACTTAAAAATGGTGACGAAGTAGAAATATTAGATTTATAATAAAAAAATTGGTATTAATTTCTAAAATTTTCATACCAATTTTTTATATACTCTTTACCACTGTCTAATAAATCACTACCAACATTGCCAATAATATCGATTGCTTCTTTGGAATATTCTACTAATTCATCTTTGGCTTCAACAATTGCATTATAGTTTTCATCGCCTAATTTCTCTTTAGAAAAGTCTTTTAAATTATTAGCGCCTTTTTTTATTAATTCGCTAGCTTTATTGAAAGCATCTTTAGCTGTTTCGGCGATAGTTTCTTTATAATCAGGGAACTTATTTTCAATTTTAGTATCGATACGATAAGCGATTGCTAAAATTTTTTGTTTACCACTATCGGTTAATTCATCAAAAGTAATACCATTGATTTCACTATCATAAAATAAAAAATCAACGATGGTAACAAAAACCCCTTTAGCTTTGTCTTTAGCGTTACTTATACTTTCACTATTTAAAATATTATCGATATCTTCTTCTAAACTATTGAATGTTTCAATTGCTTTTTCATCAGTATTGCTATAAATTTTATCTTCGTTATTATTGGAATTAATTTCAGGTTCTGGTTCAATTGGTGCAATATTTGGTTCAGTTGATTCAATATTTGATTCCTTTGTTTCGTTAGAAAAATTAAAACTTGGTTCGACAGGATTAATTTGTGGTTCTTCATTAGTCGTCTTTTGATTAGATTGTTCATAATCTTCTTGAACTACAGTTTCTGTCTTGGAACAGCCAATCATATTTATAACAATGAAACCAGATAAAATAACAGCTATAATTTTTTTATTATTAACAAATTTAAATTTCATATTATTCACCCCACACTATATATTATAGCATTTTTTTCTTTATTAAGAAACATCTTAATTTAAAAAGTATATGGTTAAAATAAATAGAAAAATTATTATAAGATAAATACCTTTAAAACTTGTTTTGATTTTCGTCCTGTGATATAATAACAGACATTCAAAGGAGAAAGATTATGGATAATTTAAAAATAATTGAAAATTTAAAAGAAGATTTACCTAAAACTGTTGCTGTCATCGGGTATGGTTCAGGCATCTATAAACAAACCGGTTATACTGCGCAAGAAAAACCGGATAAAGATGTGATTATTGTCGTCGATGATTTTCAAGATTTTTTAATTGCAGATTACGCTAAAAACGCCCATCATTTTTCTAAAGATTTTACTTTGCATGATTTATCTAAAAAAAGAGAAAATTTTTATAGTAATGTTGGTTGTTTAAAATTTTATCACGACAATACGCATTTTAAAGCGATGGTTATATCTAAAAAAGCTTTAGAACAGGATATGAAAACATGGAAATATTTTGGTATGGCTGGTCGTTTGACTAAACCGATTCTTTATCAAAATATTCCGGAAGATTTAGAAAAAGCAATTCAAAAAAACAGAGAAAATATTCTTATAACAGCTTTGTTACTTAATTGTGACGATATTTTAAGTCCAACTGAACTATATAATACTATTTCTAAAATGACTTATATGTATGATTTCAGAACTATTTTGCCTGGAGAAAAAAAGAGTAAACCAACCGATATTGTTAATGGTGCTTTTAATTTTTTTGAAGAAGTATATCGAAAAAATGAACTTGTTTTTTCTGATGAAGAATATATCTATAATTCGCATCCTGTCGGATTAATCGAACAGTTACCAGATAATTTAAGATTATATTTGAACATGCATCTTAAAACTGTTAATTTAGATGAAATGTCTAAACAAGATTTAGAAAAACTTAGTACCATAATTAAACATTATTTCCGGAAAACTAATTTTCCTAATTCTCTTAGATTAGCTCTTAGTAGTAGTGCGACTTTAGGTGGAAAAGAAACATTTAAACATGGATTGAGTAAAGTAAAAAGACATTTTTTAAAATAACTCAATCTTTTTTTAATAATTTTACTTTTTGTTTAATTTTATAGTATAATTAAAATGGTGATTAAATTGAAAAAAGTAATAATTGATGGTAACGAAGCTTGTAGTAATGCTTCTTATTTATTTACTGAAGTAGCTGGTATTTATCCGATTACCCCTTCAAGTCCGATGGCGGAACACATCGATAGTTGGAGTAGTCAAGGGATGACTAATATTTTTGGTGATAAGGTTAAAGTAATTGAAATGCAAAGTGAAGCAGGCGCTAGTGGTTTAGTTCATGGTTTGCTTAGATCCGGTATTTTAGCTAGTACTTATACCGCTAGTCAAGGATTATTATTGATGATACCTAACATGTATAAAATAGCTGGGGAAATGTTACCAGGTGTGATGCATGTAGCGGCCCGTAGTTTATCGACACATGCTTTATCGATTTTAGGTGACCATCAAGATATTTATGCAACACGGATGACTGGCTTTAATATGTTAGCTTCTAGTAATGTTAGTGACGCTAATTATTTAGGGGTGGTTGCCCATTTATCAGCAATCGAAAGTAGTCTTCCCTTTTTACATTTTTTTGACGGTTTTAGAACCAGTCATGAACTACAAAAAGTTAATATTTTAGAGCGTGATGATGTCAAAGATTTAATTAATTACGATAAATTACAAGAATTTAGAAATAAAGCGATTAATCCATATAATCCTAAAACATATGGCACTAGTCAAAGTGACGATATTTATTTTCAAGCAACCGAAATAAGAAATAAATATTATGATAAGGTACCAGATATTGTTAATAGTTATATGGAAAAAATCAATAAAATAACTGGTAGTAATTATAAACCGTTTAACTATTATGGAAGTTCTAATGCTTACAAAGTAATTGTGGCCATGGGTTCCGTTTGTGAAACGATTAAAGAAGTCATCGATGACTTAAATGAAGATTTGGGTTTAATCGAAGTCCATTTATATCGACCTTTTTCTAGTAAATATTTAAAAGAAGTAATTCCTAATACGGTCGATAAGATTGCTGTTTTAGATCGAACTAAAGAGTTTGGTAGTGAAGGACCTTTATACTTAGATGTTTGCAATGTTTTAAAAGATGAAAATATCAAAATAGTCGGTGGGAGATATGGTTTATCAAGTAAAAATACCACACCTAGTCAAATTAAAGCTGTCTATGATATGTTAGATAATCCTATTCATAACTTTACGATTGGTATTCAAGATGATGTTACTAACTTAAGTTTGAAAGAGGAAAACTATAAACTAAATAATGGTTTAGAAATGTTAATCTATGGTTATGGCTCTGATGGAATGGTAAGTGCTAGTAAGTCGATTATCAAATTAGTTGGTAAAAATACTGATAAATATGTTCAAGGTTATTTCCAATATGATTCTAAAAAATCAGGAGGAGTTACTAACTGTCATTTAAGATTTAGTAATCAACCGATTAGAGCCACTTATTATGTTGATAATCCGTCATTAATCGTCGTTACGAAAGATACATATATGGATGATTTTGAAGTTCTTGCTAATATTAAAGAAAATGGAACTTTTATTTTAAACACCGTTAAGACCGAAAAGGAAGTAAATAATTTTTTAAGTTCTGATGTTAAAAAAATAATCAAAGAAAAAAATATTAAAGTTTATATTATCAATGCTTATGAATTAGCTCGTAAAGTTGGTTTAAATAATAAAATTAGTACAATTATGGAAGTTATTATTTTCTATTTATCTAATTTAGTTGATTTTGATCAAATTAAAACAGATTTAAAAGATGATGTTACTAAACGTTTTGGTTTAAAAAGTGAAAGTATCGCTGCATCTAATGTTGAAGCCATCGATTTAGTTACTACCTATTTAAAAGAAATTAAATTAGATGATAATTACAATAATGAAGAAAGACCAAAGTATGTCGATGTTTATTTAGCAATGCGTAAAAGATTAGGGGACAAGTTACCTGTTTCTAGTTTTAGTGAAATGCCAGATGGTACATTTAAAGCTGGAACAAGTCGAGAAGAGAAAAGATGTATTTCCGATTTAGTCCCTAAATGGATTAGTAGTAATTGCATTAAATGTAATATGTGTTCTTTTGTTTGTCCACACGGGGTAATTAGACCATATCAATTATCCGATGAAGAATATGAACAAGCACCTAACTATATAAAAGAAAGATGTATCGATAAATTTATTATCGGGATAAGTGTCAAAGATTGTACTGGCTGTGGATTATGCATTAAATCTTGTTTGTCAAAAGAAAAATCATTGATTTTCTCTAAATTAGTCGACGAAGAACAAGAGCAAAAGATTTTCGATTATTTATCTAAAAATATAACTTGTAAAGAGACTAATTTGAATAATATTAAAAATACGCAATTTAGAGAACCTAAATTAGAATTTAGTGGGGCGTGTGCTGGTTGTGGTCAAACAGCTTATATTAAATTATTGACCCAATTATTTGGTGATAGTATGATTATTGCCAATGCGACTGGCTGTTCTTCTATTTATGGTGCGAGTGCTCCATCAACACCTTATACTGTTCCTTGGGCTAGTTCTTTATTTGAAGACAATGCCGAATATGGTTTTGGTTTTTTACAAGCTGACAAATTTAATAAAGAAAAAATTGTTAAAATTATGAGTAAATATCCAGAATTTAAAGAATATATTGAAAATATTAATGATTATAATATAACTAAAAAATATTATGATACTATAGATTTTAATAAGTATTCTGAATTGTTACCTTATAAAGATTATATTGTAAGAAGAAATATTTGGACTATCGGTGGCGATGGTTGGGCTTATGATATTGGTTTTTCAGGTATTGATCATGTTTTAGCTAGTGGTGAAAATGTTAAAATATTGGTTTTAGATACCCAAGTTTATTCTAATACTGGTGGTCAATCTAGTAAAGCTACACCAATTGGTAGTGTTGCCTTATTTGCCAGTGACGGTAAGAAAACCAATAAAAAAGATTTAGCTAGAATGATGATGACTTATCCTAATGTTTATGTAGCACAAGTATCATTAGCCGCTAATCCAATGCAATTAATTAAAGCCTTTAATGAAGCGAATAGTTATAATGGCCCAGCGATTATTATTGCTTATGCACCTTGCATTTCTCATGGTATTATAGGGGGTATGAGTAATAGTTTAGAAATGGAGCGTGATGCTGTTAAGTGTGGATATTTTCCAATTTTTAGAAGAAACCCACTATCTAAATTTAGTTTAGATTGTAATCCTGACTTTAGTTTGTATGATGACTTTTTAAATAAACAAACG